>JBNKXM010000302.1:0-3464 GCA_050300315.1 Thalassotalea sp.
TCCTAAGGTGAATGTTAAGGCTGCCTTGATATTTCCTGATGATGAAAAAGGCCGAGCGTACTTGGCATACAATAATTATAAAGCCTTGATGCATTGGAATTTATCCTACTATTTTGCCAGTTCTGTTGGTCATTTATCTGACCGCATTAAGTTTCCTCCGATAAAGTAAGGTGTATGATGACAGCTCCATTTTGGCAAACCAAATCACTTGAACAAATGACACGTCAGGAATGGGAATCTCTATGTGACGGTTGTGCGAAATGTTGTTTGCATAAATTCATCGATGATGACGAAACCACAGATGAAACTGAATTAATGCCCACCGATCACATCAAAGACGGTGAGCAGATGATATATTCGAACATCGCTTGTTATTTGCTTAATGACAAAACTTGTCAGTGCACCCAATATGCGACCCGTACTAAGCTGGTGCCAGATTGTGTGCAGTTAACTCAAGATAATCTAGATGATGTGTTTTTTATGCCGCCAAGTTGTAGCTATCGACGCTTAAAAGAAGGTCGCGGCTTACCTTCTTGGCATCCGCTACTAAACAAAGGTAAGCAATCGGCAATGCACAAAGCAGGGATGTCGGTGCGCGGTAAAATCGTCAAAGACAACGAGGTTGATATTGAATACTTCGAAGATTATATCGTTACCTGGCCGTTAAACGACCTTGATTAGTAAGTTATTGTTATATAAATAACTTATTCTAATGATAAGATCCAACTAACTATTGTTAAGTAATGTGGCTTGGAAAATATATTTAATTGAATTTTATCTTAGCGCTAACGGCCAGTTGTGAAAATATTAACGGCATTACTCATGCTATTACACTCACTCAATTTTTCCCTATTATTGATTCACCTTATATTCATTATTCATATTGCTATGATTTAAATCATATTATTTGACTGTCTTTCTGTTTGATTATTACGCGATAAATGGTAAAACATTGTACGAATAATAAAAACTAATAAACAGCACATCGAATAGGGTGACTTATGATCATAGGAATACCGAAGGAATCATTGCGGGGTGAAAACCGTGTAGCAAGCTCTCCAACCGCGGTTAAAGCACTCATCAATTTAGGATTTAGTGTCCAAATTCAAAAAGGCGCAGGCGTTAAAGCCAGCTTTAACGACGATGAGTATCTAGATGCTGGCGCAGAAATTGTTGCTAAGAAAAAATGTTGGCAGAGTGACATAGTGTTTAAAGTGAATGCGCCAACGTTAGATGAAGCGAATTTACTCAATGATGGCAGTACATTGATCAGCTTTATCGCGCCAGCGCAGTCGCCTGAATTGCTTGAGTTACTTAAAAGTAAATCGGTTAATACCTTGGCCATGGAAATGGTGCCACGTATGACACGTTCGCAATCACTCGATGCGCTTAGTTCAATGGCAAATATTGCCGGTTATCGCGCAGTGATTGAAGCAACGAATGAGTTTGGTCGCTTTTTAACCGGCCAAATTACCGCGGCTGGTAACTTACCGCCTGCCAAAGTGATGATCATTGGCGCTGGTGTCGCAGGTCTTGCGGCAATAGGTACCGCAAGTAGTTTAGGTGCAATTGTTCGTGCATTTGATACTCGCCCTGAGGTTAAAGAACAAATTGAGAGCATGGGCGCCGAGTTTTTAGAACTGGATTATCAGGAAGAAGATACCGGCTCAGGCGATGGTTACGCTAAAGAAATGAGTAAGGCGTTTATTGACGCTGAAATGGCGTTGTTTGCTGAACAGGCGAAAGATGTCGATATCATTATTACCACTGCGATGATCCCGGGTAAACCTGCACCTAAGCTTATTACCGAACAAATGGTTCATTCGATGAAAACCGGCAGTGTTATCGTTGATTTAGCAGCTGGCGGTGGTGGTAATTGTGAATTAACCGTTGCTGGAAAAGTGATGGATGTTAACGGCGTGAAGATCATCGGTTATACCGATTTAGTGTCTCGCTTGCCTAATCAATCATCGATGTTATACGCAAATAACTTAGTCAATTTAATGAAGTTATTATGCAAAGAAAAAGACGGGCAAATCACTATAGATTTTACCGATCAAGTGATTCGCAATATGACGGTGGTGCATCAAGGGGAAATCACCTTTCCGCCGCCGCCGATCCAAGTGAGCGCCGCGCCTGCGGTTAAGCCACAACCAGTTAAACAAGCAATTAGTGCTGAGCCGGACGTTGCCAAAACGCAAACCAAGAAACATATTGCCATGGGAGTTGGTGCCGCGTTGTTTGCTTGGGTTGCCAGTGTTGCACCCGCAGACTTTTTATCGCACTTTACCGTGTTTGTTCTAGCTTGTGTTATTGGTTACAACGTCGTGTGGAATGTCAGCCATTCGCTACATACGCCATTAATGAGTGTGACTAATGCTATTTCTGGGATCATCGTGGTTGGTGCCTTGTTGCAAGTTGGTCAAGAGAACACGCTGATCCAAGGATTAGCGGGGATCGCGGTGTTAATCGCCACGATTAATATTGTTGGTGGCTTCTTTGTCACTAAACGCATGTTAAAAATGTTTAGACGATAGGAGCAGACAATGGAATTTTCAAATGGTTTGATCAGCGCTGCTTATATCATTTCAGCATTGCTATTTATTTTTAGTCTTTCAGGGCTAAGCAAACAAGAAAGCGCCGAAACAGGTAACTGGTACGGCATTGTCGGTATGGCAATCGCATTAATTGCCACGATTGCCGATCCACGTGTGTCAAATGTTATGGTGATTTTTGCCGCTATGGTGATCGGCGCCGTAATAGGTTTGCGATTAGCGAAAAAAGTCGAAATGACTCAGATGCCTGAGTTAGTGGCTATCTTGCATAGTTTTGTTGGTTTAGCGGCTGTCTTAGTTGGTTTTAACAGCTATTTTGAGCTTGGGCATCAAACGGTGTTTCAAGTGACAGCTGCTCAGCAAATGGCGATGAATATTCACTTGGTTGAAATATTTCTCGGGGTCTTTATTGGCGCAGTAACATTTACCGGCTCAGTGGTAGCGTTTGGCAAATTACGCGGCGTGATCAATAGCTCTGCCTTGATGTTACCTCATCGCCATAAGTTAAATTTAGCGGCTGGTGTGGTGTGCTTTGTTTTAATGATCAGCTTTGTTCAGCAAAACGGTTATGACAGCGCGCTTTATTTGATGACCTTGATTGCGTTTGTTTTTGGCTGGCACCTTGTTGCATCAATCGGTGGAGCCGATATGCCGGTTGTGGTGTCTATGCTTAACTCCTATTCAGGATGGGCCGCTGCGGCAGCTGGTTTTATGTTAAATAATGATCTGTTAATTGTCACCGGTGCATTAGTTGGCTCTTCTGGGGCAATTCTTTCTTATATCATGTGTAAGGCAATGAATCGCTCGTTTATCAGCGTGATTGCTGGTGGTTTTGGCACAGATGTCGTGGTTGATAATGATACGGATTATGGTGAGCATATAGAGAACAATGCCGATGGCGTTGCTGAT
>JBNKXM010000303.1:0-3462 GCA_050300315.1 Thalassotalea sp.
CAGGGGGCTGGCGCTTATGGGTTGCAATTGCTGACGTCAGTTATTATGTGCGTCCGGGTACAGCGTTAGATGACGAAGCGATTGCGCGCGGCAATTCAGTCTATTTTCCCAGTCAAGTGATCCCTATGTTGCCGGAGAAATTATCAAATGGGTTGTGTTCACTAAATCCGGATGTTGATCGCCTTTGTATGGTTTGTGAAATGACGATTAGCAGCTCAGGCAGCTTATCTGATAGCACATTTTATCCGGCGGTGATGCGCTCAAAAGCTCGTTTTACTTATACTAAAGTTGCGGCAATTTTAGACGGCGATGAAGCGCTTCGTAAAGAATATCAGCCCTTGATAAGTGATCTAGAACATTTGCATCAGCTATACAGCATCTTAGTTGGAGCGAGAGATAAACGTGGCGCCATTGCTTTTGAAACGGAAGAGTCACGATTTATTTTTAATGAAAACAGAAAAATAGAAGCGATTGAACCCGTTATTCGTAACGATGCTCACAAAATGATCGAAGAGTGCATGATTTTAGCAAATGTTGCCACGGCAAAATTTGTTGAAAAACATCAAATGCCGGCATTATTTCGTGTGCATGATAAACCCAGTGAAGATAAATTTAATAATTTTGTTACCTATTTGGCAGAGTTAGGGCTGCAAATGCCGCGAACTCATAATGACAACGATTTGCCAGAGCCGAGAGATTACAGCGACATTCTTGCCAAAGTACAAGGACGCCCTGATCAAGAACTTATTCAAACCATGTTGTTGCGTTCAATGAAACAAGCTGTCTATCAAGGTGAGAATATAGGTCATTTTGGTCTGGCACTTGAGTCGTATAGCCATTTTACTTCACCAATTCGACGTTATCCCGATCTAGTGATTCATCGTGTGATCAAAGCCATTTTACAGGCGCAAGAGAATAATCCTGCCAATGATGGATGTTATGGTTACGACGAGCAAGCGATAACAGAACTTAGTGAGCATTGCTCAATGACAGAACGCAGAGCCGATGATGCGACGCGAGATGTTGCCGATTGGCTTAAATGTGAATTTATGCAAGATCACGTTGGCGATACGTTTACCGGAGTTATTTCAACGGTAACTAACTTTGGCTTATTTGTTCGTTTAGCTGACTTACATATTGAAGGTCTGGTACACATCACCTCACTTGGTCGAGATTTTTATCATTTTGATGATGTCAGAATGTGTTTGAGCGGTGAAAAAACGGGTAATAAATTTCACGTTGGTGACGTGTTAGAAGTGCAAGTTGCCGCGGTTAATTTAGATGAGAAGAAGATTGATCTGGTGCTATCAGGCGAAAATGCAGTGATTAGCCGTGCCAAACCAATCGCTGTTGCTCACACAGATGGTAAAAAATCATCTAAGGGCAAACATCATAAGAACCCCAGTGGTAAGGGGCCGAGCGGACGAGCTGCAAAAGCGAAAAAAGAAAAGCCGAAAGCGGCAAAACGCAAAGCGCGCAAACCAAGACCAGGTAAGCATGCACGTAAAGCTAAGAAATAATGTCAAACACAGTCCTAGTGGCGAATTAACTATCGCAACGAGCGATAAAATATAACGGGTTAAGAGAAAAACGATGGCAAAACAAGATGAATTGGTATTTGGTATTCATGCGGTAAACGAGTTGATCAAACGTTCTCCAGAGCGTTTCATCGAGCTGTTTCTGTTAAAAGGCCGTGATGATGAACGCTTAATGCCAATCATTAATTTATCGCGTAAATATGGCATTCCTGCTCAATTGGTTAATCGTAAAGTGTTAGATGACAAAACCGATGGAGAACAACATCAAGGTGTCGTTGCGCGAGTAAAACAAGGTAAAACCTATAGTGAAGCCGATCTCGATGATATTCTTGCTCAGGCCGAACAACAAGGTGTTGCCCCATTTTTATTGATCCTTGATGGTGTGACAGATCCTCACAATTTAGGCGCTTGCTTACGTAATGCTGATGCGGCGGGAGTTCAGGCCATTATTGTTCCTAAAGATAATGCTGCAAGGTTAAGTGCCACGGTACGAAAAGTTGCGGTGGGAGCTGCTGAAACTGTGCCTTTGGTACAAGTAACTAACCTTGCTAGAACGATGAAGCAGTTACAGCAAATGGGCGTATGGATCATAGGCACCGCAGGTGAAACCGATACTTGTCTTTATGATGTCAAATTGTCTGGTCCTATGGCGCTGGTCATGGGCGCAGAGGGGAAAGGCATGCGACGTTTGACCAGAGAAAACTGTGATCAATTAGTGAAACTGCCAATGGCAGGTACAGTTTCTAGCTTAAACGTTTCGGTAGCAACGGGTATTTGTTTATTTGAAATAGTGCGCCAACGTCAGCTGTAACAACACTATTTACTGATGTTAGCGCGAGTTTATTCGTAGAGCTTTAACCAGAGTTCGGGATTTTCCAACATAGTATTTTCACTTAACTCTAAATTGCGCAGATGTAAAAATTTCTTATCTTGCCACTTTTCTAATGGAAATATTTTTGATGAAAATGGGTGTTTTTTCATTAACTCGAAGAAACGTCCATCTTTGATTAATTCTCTTAGACCATATTCGAGTTGTTGCGCTAATTCTGGCTTGTTTTTATTGACAAAAAAGTAAATGGCAAACGGATAGTGTAAGACTAAATCATCAAACATTACCAAGTCTGGAAATTGCTTTTTGACAATATCTAACTCGGAGTAACCTTCAAAAATTGCGCGAGGAAAATAGTCACAGCGCTTATAGGCGAGCATTTTAAACATTGAACTTAAGTTAACTATCCGTGAAACATTAAAACCATTGTCTTCTAAAATATCTGAATCTGGCCAATGCTCTCCTTGGCATGCGGTCAGCGACTTGAGTTTTTCAGGTGTGTCAAGCAAGGCAGCAAATTTTGCATAATTATCTTGATGAATAAGCGAAACTCTATAACCCAGCATCCCCATGAATAATGGAATACGAATGGGAATAAATTTAGATTCCCTTACTTGATTTGTACCTGTCCAAATAACATCGAGCACATCTCTCTCTAATAAATTTACCGTGCGACCTTGGGTAGTATGAGTTAATTTATAAATAGAGATTGATTTATGCTGATATTTTGGAGTGCTAGCGCTCACCGCGAGTTTAATCAGCTGGGTAAAATATTCATGCCCGAGATCTTCCTCTGATTGTTGACCAACCACTCTGATCTCATTAGTACTAATTTCATTAGCTAATGAGATTGTGCTTTGTTGGCAACATATAAAAAAAAGGATTAACCAGCGAATCATTATCATTGCTTTGTTGTAGGTTATAATCGTTTATTATAGCAATAATTATTTTTAAAACAGATGAAAATGGAAATGAACTCTGGTCGAAAAAAATAGAACATGGAGCGAATCCGGATGAGATGTTTGATATGGCTCTTACGAATGATGGTGGTTACATAATTTGTCGTTCTATTTTAGTAAGTAGTGATGATTCGAG
>JBNKXM010000304.1:0-3422 GCA_050300315.1 Thalassotalea sp.
CACTAAGTTCAACCCCTTTTGCAACTACTTGCTGCTCGAACGTGATACCTAACCAGTAACTATCGACTATTAAACGGCGACATTGGTATTTTTCTAACAGCGCTAAGCAAAGTTGCGCATCAACTAATTCACTATATCCCGGTGCTGCAATGTCGATTTGATGAACATCACATGCTAAGTCACTCAGATGCTCGCGTACCGACTCTTGGCAAGCATCTATGATAAACAGCACTTGTTGATGACGGGCAATTAACGCTTTAGCCAACCATTTCATTCGCATGAGATGGCCAATGCCGAGCCGAGTAGCAACCCTAAAAGCAAACATAAAAACTTATTGTTGTTCCAATAACGTGCTGATAAGCCCAGCAACATCACCATTTTTAGGATCACTGATACTTTCTGGTGATACCGAAATGCCAAAAGAAGATTCAAGGTGCATGATCATCGACAATATTTCAAAAGAATCCAATAATCCCGAGGCTACAAAATTAAACGCTGGCAGCTCATGTGCTGACAGTTCAATACCACGTTCCGCTAAAAACTGCTGAAAAAATTCTACTAACTGACTTTCTGACATTCTGCTCAAATCCTACTGTAAATCTACCCAAGAAAGTTGTGTACCTCGAGTTAACGGCTTATTCGCCTTTCTACCTAATACGTGATGAATATCTTTTGGTCTTAATTCACCGCCACCAGGGCGTAAATTGGCGACATTATCACGCGTTAAACACTCACCCGCCTGAACATCTTTTGTAATATACAAACAACGGCGAAATGGTGATGATTCCGTTGGGTAATGAATTCGCCCTAAAGCCTTTTCTACTTGTCTAACGCCAGTCACCAAATCGGCTAATTCATCAGGTGTCATCGAGAAAAAACTATCTGCGGTTTCATCCTCTTTACTCATAACAAAATGCTTTTCGATCACCGAAGCGCCACAAGCAATAGAAGCAATCGGCACATAGTTACCTAACGTATGATCCGATAAGCCAACCGGACATTGAAATGTATCAGCTAAGTGATTAATTGTTCTTAAATTAATGGATTCTGGCGGTGCCGGATAGCTGCTGGTACATTTTAAAATACACAGTTCTTTTACCCCAGCATTTCGTGCAATATCAACGGCCTGACTGATCTCAGTTAATGTTGCACCACCAGTTGACATAATCATAGGTTTACCGGTTTTGGCGACATACTGAATGAGCTCATGATCGATAATTTCTGGTGACGCAATCTTATAGGCGGGTGAATCAAATGACTCTAATAAATCAACCGCACTGGCATCAAAAGGCGAAGAAAAGCAAGTGATACCAATTTCATCGGCTAATGCGATTAACTCCTGATGGAACTCCCACGGCATATATGCTCTTTGATAAAGATCGTAAAGGTACTCGCCTTTCCATGCCCCTTGCGCCTCAAAATGAGGCAGTTTACAGTTCATCGTTAAGGTATCTGCGGTATAGGTTTGCAACTTTATCGCATCAGCGCCGGCTGCTTTTGCTGCATGTACTAATTCTTTCGCGCGAGTTAAATCTTGGCCGTGATTGGCTGACATCTCAGCAATAATATACGCTGGTTGTGTTGGGCCTATTTTTCTTCCGGCAATGGTAATTTCAGCGTTAAAAGTCACAAGCATTCCATCCAATCGGTATCATCTTACTATTTAGTATTTTTTCACAGATATTTAGCATTCTTTCACAGATATTTAGCAATAAAAAGCTTTTAGATGCGAGAAACATGCCGATGTATCATTCAATAAGGTGTTTGCTTGATAATTAAACAAAAGCAAAAGAATAACTCAGATTTCACCCATGAAGTCTTTGCTTTTACTGAAAAAAGCGGTGTAATCTTTGCTTAGTCTTGTCATGACGCATCACACTTTGTAGAGAATTAATGAAATGCCCGAGTTATTGATAATTATTCAAGCACGTATGACCTCAACCAGATTACCCGGTAAGATCTTGATGCCAATCGGCGATAAACCCGTGTTACAAGTGATGATAGAAAGGCTTGGTGATTTAAAAGAACACATCATTATTGCCACCACCAATGACGGCTCAGAGCAGTCAATTATTGAGCTCTGCCAAAAACTTGACGTTAAGTATTTTCAAGGTGATATCGACAATGTACTAGAACGTTATTATTTAGCAGCCAAACAATTTGGTGCTCAACAAGATACCGCCATCATGAGATTAACCAGTGATTGCCCATTAATTGATCTAGGATTGGTCAAGCAATGTATCTCCACCTACCAAGAAAACAGTTATAACATGGTAGGGTTAGGTCCACACTCAGGCTATCCTCGAGGGCTAGATACCTGCATATTTTCGTTTGATTTACTTGAAATAACCCATAGAAAAGCGACAGCACCAGCAGATAGAGAACATGTTACCTGTGGCATGGCAAAGTTTAATGATATCAGCAGCTTTGTTATTTCTGCTCAAGAAGATATGACTCAATATCGCTTAACGCTTGATGAACCAGACGATTACACCGCGATTTGCGCTGTTTATCAGTTATTTAATAATCAGCTTGATTTTGATTATCCTCAACTTAGAAAGGCATTAAAAGCACACCCAGAGATTGCCGAGATTAACCAGCACGTTGAACAAAAGACGGTTTAATAACTTAATGTTCAGCCGTATCTCTAAAATACTGGAATATAAATTGCTTTTTTACTGCTGAATGTCACCAACACTCGATAGCGACATAAGTGAATATCATTATCTAGGGCATTGAGAAGTGTCGATAACTAAAGGCAACTTCCGAGTTAATAATTGGGTTTTACAGACGAATAACTTCAACGCATTGTTTGCAAACCGGCTAAGATGAAAACATGAATACCGCTTTCACGGATATGGTGAATGATATAGAATCCTTGTATTAGTGAGCAGCTAATTCATTGATGATTAATAGTAAAAATTCCAAATACGATAGTTGCTTCGCATTTGTAAGGCAACAAAGGTGATAACAATGACAAAAACAGTTTTAGTAACTGGTGCAACTGGTTACAAAGGCTCAGTGCTAGTGCCAAAGCTCCTCGATAAAGGCTATAGCGTTATAGCGTTTGATACGCAATGGTTTGGCAATTTCTTACCCGAGCACAATAATTTAACCGTCATAAAAGGAGACGTTAGAGAAACTGACTCGATTCCTTTAACAAATATCGACGCTATTATTCACTTAGCTTCAATAGCCAATGATCCTTGTGGAGATTTAAACCCTAAATTAACGTGGGAAGTCAGCGCCCTAGCAACAATGCAACTAGCTGACAAAGCGAAAAAATCAGGAATCAAGCAATTTATCTATGCTTCTTCAGGCAGTGTATATGGTGTAAAAAATGAAGAACAAGTCACTGAAGACTTATCACTAGAACCTATTACAGAAGATAACAAAACCAAAATGGTTGCAGAGCGCGTATT
>JBNKXM010000305.1:0-3420 GCA_050300315.1 Thalassotalea sp.
ACAGCTCAGACGATTTAACTCAGGTTAAAGCACAGGTGATATCGTTAGATAGGCAATACAAAACTCTCGCAACGGTAAATAACCACTAAAAAAAGCCGACAGAAACCGACAAAAATCGAACAAACGTAAAAAAATTAGCCATTTAGTTTCGCACTAGGTAAGATAACAAAAATTCACCAACGAATTTAGTGAGTCATGTCGTCAATTTTGTATGAACATCCACTCAATGAGCGGATCAGAAACTACCTAAAACTTGAACAGTTATTTGTTCAGGCCAATGATTGTTTCACCAGTAATATTGAGTTGACTCAGCAAGTATTTTTTTCGGCGCTATTTGCAATTATTGATACGCTAGAGCGAAATGATATTCGTGGTGATTTAATTAAAGATCTCGAAAAATTAGAACAAAATCTGGTGTTATGGTCTCGCTCCCCCGAAGTGGATGATGACGCGTTAGAAGATAATATTAAGCAAACAGTTAGCCTGTTATGTTTATTGAAATCACCTACGCCTCAGTGGTGTCAGCTTAAAAATGACAAGTTCTTAAGTAGCTTAAAACAACGCTATGCGATGCAAGGCGGAAATTCGAGTTTTGATCTTCCTCAACTGAAATTTTGGCTAAATCAGCCCGAAGATACGATTAAACTGCAAGTCGCCGGCTGGCTGGCTCAACTCGATCATATTTTTAATGCACTAACTTTAGTGTTAAAGTTTCTGCGTCAACGTTCAGATTTTGAAACCATTTACACCGAAAAAGGTTTTTATCAAGATAATGGTGAAGGCATTTTATTACTTCGCATGAAACTAAACAAAAATGCTCACTATTATCCGACGGTTAGTGGCAATAAGTTTCGTTATTCGATCCGTTTTATGGAACCTTGTGAACACTCAGGGCGTAAATATTGCGATCAAGCGATCCAATTTAAGCTGTCACGCTGTTAACGCTCCTCTAATAACAACTAACAACAATCCAAGCTTTCTCTAGCTTAGCGTCACTAACTTTTCTATAATAGGCGTTTAAAATTCAAAGCTCATGTGAACAGTTATGACCTTAAAAGTATCTTGCCCGACCTGTAATAAAGAAGTTATTTGGCTACCTGAAAATGAATATCGACCGTTTTGCTCTAAACGCTGCCAATTAATAGATTTAGGTGAATGGGCGGAAGAGAACCATAAGATATCTCAACCGATGCAAAAAGACATTCCACTAAATGAAGAAATGTTAGATGCTCTCGAAGAACAGTTTCTTCAGCATAATAAGTTTTTTGTTGAGCCTGAATAATGCTTAAAGCATAAAATCGCTTTATAAGCGGGTTTACCCTTGATAATAAGCGACAAGCTTTTCAACGATCAATTTATTTGCTTCGGGAAAATCTAGCGTTTGTAACTGCTCAAGCGTAAACCAACCTTGCTGCTGTCCTTCAAGGGCATGAGGTTCACCGTTATAGTTATCTACTAGAAACACATCTAATAGCACTTGCTTATCGCCGTAATCATGAGAAATGTCGATTAACGGCATACAGGATAACACATCGATAGCGATCTCTTCGTTAAGCTCTCTATGAAGCGCTTGGGCAACGGTTTCACCTTGTTCAACCTTACCGCCAGGAAATTCCCATTTCCCTCCTTGGTGAACATGTTCCAGCCTTTTCGTTAAAAAAAACTCACCATTAGCAACAATAACACCTACGGCGACATGCACTTGTTTCATCATTTTCTCCAGCTAAAAATAATGCCAATCACTTGATTGGCATTATGTTGTTATTTTTTGGCGTGTCGGTTAGCTGAGTTTGCCGTGACACTGCTTATATTTTTTACCTGAGCCGCATGGACAAGGCTCATTTCGACCCACTCGCGGCGCTGTACGTTGTGCGGTAGCATCTTGTGATGACTCATGGGTATATTCTTTTGGTACTTCGTCAGCTTTACGGTGTTGCTCTTCAACCGCTTCAACATCAGACTCTTCACGAATTTGTACCTTACTTAAGATACCAACAACATCATGTTTTAAGTTATCTAATAGCTCAGAGAACAATTCAAACGATTCACGTTTATATTCTTGCTTTGGATTCTTCTGTGCATAACCACGCAAGTGAATACCTTGACGCAGATGATCCATCGCCGCTAAATGCTCTTTCCAATGAGAATCTAAACTCTGTAGCATCACCGCTTTTTCAAATTGACGTAATACATCTGCACCAACCGCTTCTTCTTTGGCTTGATAAACTTGTTCAACAATCGCTAAAATTTTCTCACGTAAGGTTTCTTCATGTAATTTGCTATCTTCTGCAAGCCACTGAGCAATTGGCATATCAATCGCTAAATCACCTTTAATACGCTCTTCTAAGCCTTGAATATCCCACATTTCTTCTAAAGATTGCGGTGGAATATGCTGATCGATGATATTGTTAACAACATCAGCACGAATCGCTACGATAACATCTTTAATGTCTGATTCGTCCATCAGTTCATTACGTTGTTCGTAAATCACCTTACGCTGATCGTTAGCAACATCATCATATTCTAATAATTGCTTACGAATGTCGAAGTTACGTCCTTCCACTTTACGCTGGGCGTTTTCAATACTTTTAGTCACCCATGGATGTTCTATCGCTTCACCACGTTCCATGCCCAGCTTACGCATCATGTTAGTAATACGTTCTGAAGCAAAAATACGCATTAAGCCATCTTCCATCGAAAGATAGAAACGTGTCGAACCAGCATCACCCTGACGACCTGAACGACCACGTAACTGATTGTCGATACGACGAGATTCATGACGCTCAGTGGCAACTATGTGCAAACCACCTAACTCTAATACTTTATCGTGCTCGGCTTGCCATTCCGCTTTCGCTTTTGCAATGTCTTCTTCTGTCGGATTTTTTAACTTCGCGACAATCGCGTCAAAATTACCACCTAAAACAATATCGGTACCACGACCCGCCATGTTAGTTGCGATCGTTACTGCACCAACACGCCCAGCATCAGCAACAATTTCTGCTTCTTGTTGGTGAAATTTCGCATTAAGTACTTTGTGCTTAATTTTTGCTTTCTTTAAATAGGCCGATAAAAATTCTGACGTTTCGATACTAATGGTACCAACCAATACAGGTTGTCCACGCTCTACACAATCTTTAATATCTTCTAAAATCGCTTCAAATTTTTCTTCAGCAGTCAAATAGATCAGATCGGATAAATCTTTACGTATCATTGGTTTGTTGGTTGGAATAATCACAGTTTCCAAACCATAGATATGATTAAACTCAAACGCTTCGGTATCAGCTGTACCTGTCATCCCCGATAGTTTTTGATAAATACGGAAATAATTTTGGAAGGTAATTGATGCTAACGTTTGGTTTTCATTTTGAATGTTTACCCCTTCTTTAGCTTCTACCGCTTGGTGTAAACCTTCTGACCAAC
>JBNKXM010000306.1:0-3416 GCA_050300315.1 Thalassotalea sp.
CCAGCGGCCGCTGAACGAGTGAAAACCTTTATCGAAAATCGCGGTAAAGGTTTAGGTTTACGTTTAGGTATAAAAACCACCGGCTGTTCTGGCTTAGCTTATGTGCTTGAGTTTGTTGATGAATTAAACGAAGACGATCAAATGTTTAGTATTGACGATGTCAATATTATTATTGATGGTAAGAGCTTAGTTTATTTAGATGGCATTGAATTAGATTTTGTTAAAGAAGGTCTTAACGAAGGCTTTAAATTTACTAATCCAAACGCCAAAGGCGAATGTGGTTGTGGTGAGAGCTTTAATGTATAATCGCGGGCATTAAAATTCGTTGCGTATTTAAGAGAATATCGTGATGTTAATGCCTATGATAGTAGTGGAATAGCTTGTGAATAATTTTTTTGAACTCTTTGGTTTAGCTGAAAAATTTGCCATTGATCTTGATGATTTAACCGAACGGTATCAAACGATTCAAAAAAGCGTTCACCCCGACAGATTTGCCCACGGCTCTAGCCAAGATAAGTTGCTAGCGGCTAAAAAATCGACCTTGATAAATGATGCCTATCAAACCTTAAAAAAACCATTAAAACGTGCTGAATATATGCTTGAGTTGCGAGGCGTAAATATGCCAAGCGAACAAGCATCATTTAGTGACAATGCGTTTTTAATGCGTCAAATGGAATTGCGTGAAATGTTGGCTGAAGTCAAGTTTGCAAGCGATGTTGATGCGGCCATTTTTGAAGTGACTCAGGTATTAGAAACCGAATTTGAACAATTGTTTAAAGCGATGCAAGTCGCCTTGATGGAAAATACCGAGGCGGCTAATACTTTAGCATCTGACATCTTGCGAAAACTAAAATTTTATCAAAAACTTCACCTAGAATTAGATCGTTTAGAAGATCTTTTATTCGACGATTAACTTTTTATATTTTTTGAAAAAAAACGGGCCCCAAATGGCGTTATTACAAATAGCAGAACCTGGTCAAAGTACCGTTCCCCATGAGCATCGTTTAGCTGCTGGTATTGATCTAGGCACCACCAATTCATTAATCGCCACTGTGAAAAGTGGATTAGCCGAAACTATAGTCGATGCACAAGGCAAAGATATCTTGCCGTCGATTGTCAGTTATCAAGCTGATGACATAGTAGTTGGTAACGAGGCAAAAGCATTTTCTGTTATTGATCCGCAAAATACGATTGTTTCTGCCAAACGTTTAATTGGCCGTTCATTAAGTGATATTCAAGCGAAATACCACTCTTTACCTTATGAATTTTGTGGTGATGAAAATCATCCGAGCTTTGTGACAAGACAAGGCAAAATAAATCCGGTACAAGTTTCAGCTGAAATATTAAAAAATTTAAGCACGCGCGCGCAAGCAGCGCTTGGCGGCGAGTTAACAGGTGTTGTCATCACTGTACCTGCCTATTTTGATGATGCGCAACGTCAAAGTACCAAAGATGCCGCTAAACTTGCCGGCGTTAATGTATTACGTTTATTGAACGAACCAACTGCGGCAGCGGTAGCTTATGGCTTAGATAGTGGTCAAGAAGGTGTTATCGCGGTTTACGACCTTGGTGGAGGCACCTTTGATATTTCGATTTTACGTCTAAATAAAGGCGTGTTTGAAGTGTTGGCAACGGGCGGTGATTCTGCGTTAGGTGGCGATGATTTTGACGTTGCATTGGTTGATTATTTAGTTGAACAAGCAAACTTGCAACGACCATTGACTGCGTCGTTAGAGCGTCAATTGACCGAGCAGGCATGCCAAGCCAAAGAAGCATTAACGCTTGCACAAAGCCATGATATTACCCTGCATTATGCCGATAACACGACATGGCAACATAGCATCACGCGTGATGATTTTGAGCAGTTAATCACGCCACTAGTGACTAAAACAATGCGTGCATGTCGCCGAGCATTAAAAGATGCTGACATTGAAGTGTGTGAAGTCAAACAAGTTGTGATGGTAGGTGGTTCTACGAGAGTACCTTTGGTGCGCGCAGAAGCAGAAGCATTTTTCAAACAAACACCGTTAACCTCGATAGATCCCGATAAAGTGGTAGCTATAGGCGCTGCGATTCAGGCCGATATTTTGGCGGGTAATAAGCCAGATAATGACATGTTACTGCTTGATGTGATCCCATTGTCACTTGGTTTAGAAACCATGGGCGGCTTAGTTGAAAAAGTGATAGCAAGAAATACCACGATCCCTGTTGCTAAAGCACAAGAGTTTACCACCTTTAAAGATGGTCAAACGGCGATGGCAATCCATGTTTTGCAAGGAGAGCGAGAGTTAGTGGATGATTGTCGTTCATTAGCGCGCTTTGAATTAAGAGACATACCACCGATGGCGGCTGGTGCAGCACATATTCGAGTGACATTTAAAGTGGATGCAGATGGTTTGCTTGAAGTTTCTGCAATGGAAAAATCAACGGGTGTTGCCGCGAGTATATCGGTCAAACCTTCATTTGGTTTAGCAGAAGATGAAATAACTGAAATGCTTAAAGCATCAATGTCTAATGCCGAGCAAGACATGCAGGCAAGGATGTTAAAAGAGCAACAAGTGGAAGCGGCGCGTGTAATTGAAGGTGTACAATCAGCACTTGCAGCTGATAGCCAATTGTTATCAGACCAAGAAATTAATGACATTAAGGCTGCAATGACGCAAGTTGCACAAATTAGTCAAAGCGGCACTACCGATGAAATTGAAGCAGCGATTGAACAATTAAATCATCAAACAGCAAGATTTGCAGAGATACGGATGGATGCATCTATTCGCACAGCATTATCTGGCCATACCGTTGATGAAATTTAATAGTAATTAACCGTTATTAACATAGTTTAGCAAGTTATATTAGAGATACAGATGCCAAAGATAATCGTATTACCTCATGAAGAACTGTGCCCAGATGGCGCGGTATTAGACGCTGAAACCGGTGAAAGTGTATTAAACGTTGCATTAAAAAATGACATCGACATTGAACATGCTTGCGAAAAGGTTTGCGCTTGTACCACTTGTCACGTCATTATTCGCGAAGGCTTTGATTCATTAGAAGAAAGTGATGAACTAGAAGATGACATGCTTGATAAAGCCTGGGGCTTAGAGCCAGAATCACGCTTGAGTTGTCAAACAATCGTCGCCGACGAAGACCTAGTGATTGAAATACCTAAATATACGGTGAATATGGTAAGCGAGCGATAGGACAAATTTATAAATCATTAAAAAGGGTAGTAACAGATTGATGTTATTACCCTTTTTTCGTTTTAAGTGGAAATAGCCGAAAAGCCTATCGTCTGTTCATTATAGGATAAACTGAAAATCATCAGTAAAATCAATCAACTATAAAATCAGTTTTCAACCAATTCTCAGATCATCGATTTCTAACGTTTGATCACTTTAGGCAAATCTTATTAAAGTCAA
>JBNKXM010000307.1:0-3391 GCA_050300315.1 Thalassotalea sp.
GCTACTTTAACTAAAACCGCAAAGTAGCACTTAATTTCTATTTATCACCTCACGCAATACAAATCTATCATTGTGCGAGTCACTATTAGGCGTATTAACGAATAGTGGTTACACCTTTCATATAAGGTTGTAATACTTTAGGCACTTCTATGCTGCCATCTGCTTGCTGATAATTTTCTAATACCGCAACTAAGGTACGTCCAACCGCTAAACCAGAGCCATTTAAGGTATGGATCAATTCAGGCTTGTTGGTTTCACTGTTACGGTAACGCGCTTGCATACGGCGAGCTTGGAAATCACCCATGTTTGAACACGATGAGATCTCACGATAAGTGTTTTGTGCAGGTAACCACACTTCAATATCAAAGGTTTTGGTTGCGCTAAAACCTATATCGCCAGTACAAAGTACAACGGTACGATATGGCAATTCTAATTTTTCGAGAATTTTTTCCGCATGACCGGTTAACTCATCTAATGCGGCAAATGAATCTTCAGGTTTTACCAACTGCACCATTTCCACTTTATCAAACTGATGTTGGCGAATTAAGCCGCGAATATCGCGACCAGAAGAACCCGCTTCACTTCGAAAACATGGCGTGTGAGCACACATTTTTATTGGTAATTCTGCTTCATCAACAATCTCATCACGTACTAAATTCGTTAATGGCACTTCTGCCGTTGGGATCAGTGAAAATTTACGGTTGGCAAGATCGGTATGAAACAGATCTTCACCAAATTTAGGCAATTGCCCTGTGCCATAAAGTGAATCATGATTAACCAAGTAAGGAACATACATTTCTTGGTAGCCATGCTCTTCACTATGAACATCAAGCATAAACTGCGCTAAAGCTCGGTGTAATTTAGCAATTTGACCACGCATCACGGCAAAGCGTGTGCCTGACAATTTAGCACCACTTTCAAAATCGATACCTTTATCTAATGCGGTGGCTAAATCGACGTGATCTTTAACTTCAAAATCAAACACTCTAGGGGTTCCCCAGCGTTTAATTTCGACATTGTCATCTTCACTTGCACCTGTTGGTACCGATTCATGTACTAAGTTAGGCACCGCTGAAACGATGGCATCAATTTTTGCTAAGATTTCATTTTGTGCTTCTTTAGCTGACTCTAATTCGTCACCTAATTGGTTCACTTCTGCCAATAGCGGTTGAATATCTTCACCTCTGGCTTTTGCCTGACCAATAGACTTGGACCGCGTGTTACGTTGGCTTTGCAATTCCTGCGTTTTTACTTGAATCGCTTTACGTTGCTCTTCTAATTGCGTAAGCGTTTCGGTATCTAACGAAAAGCCTCTTTTTGCCAATTGTGCTGCTGTTATTTCAATATCTGTTCTAAATAATTTTGGATCTAACATTTTTTGTCACGTCTATAAGTCAGTTTACTTATGAATAAAAGTCATTAAATAAATGCCAAGGCCCGCCGCAAATACACATAAGCTGACGTTCAATAACACATTCATCATGGCTTTAAATAATTCGCCTTGTTGCATTAATAATAAGGTATCGAGAGAAAACGTTGAAAAGGTGGTAAAAGCGCCTAAAAAGCCAATACCTATTAAGGTGCGATAGACACTCACTTCGATGATCCCTTGTTCAATTAACCCGTATAAGATTCCCATTATCAGTGAGCCGGAAATATTAACCGCCAGCGTGGCAAAAGGGAAACCTTTTCCGAGAGAATTTAAGATTAATTGCGAAATATAAAAGCGTAAACTGGCACCACCTGCTCCGCCAAGCGCAACTAAGGCATATAAAGTAAAATTACTAATCGTTTGAGTCATAGCGTTGTTGTGTCGATTGATGATTTAATTGAGATAAAAAAGCCAACTTTTCTTTAAGCTGTTTCTCTAACCCACGATCGTTCGGAAAATAAAGTTGTGTGTCGGCAAGTGCTTCGGGAAAATAATTCTCTCCCGCGGCAAATGCATTATCTTCATGATGCGCATAGCGATATTCCCCGCCATGACCAAGTGCTTTGGTTAGTTCACTGGTGGCATTTTTAAGGTGTAATGGCACATCAAGATCAGACGTTTGTTTTGCTAATGCCATTGCTTGATTAAATGCTTGATAAACGGCATTACTTTTTGGCGCTAATGCCATATAAACCGCCGCTTGTGCAATTGCGCGTTCTCCTTCACTTGGCCCAACTCTGTGGTAGGTATCCCAAGCATTAATTGCCAGTTGCATCGCGCGAGGATCAGCATTACCTATATCTTCACTGGCAATCGCTAATAAACGTCTGGCAACATAAAGAGGGTCGCCTCCGCCAGTTAGTATCCGTGCATACCAATAAAGCGCAGCATTTGGATCTGAGCCACGCACCGACTTATGAAATGCGCTGATTAAATCATAAAAAGCATCACCACCTTTGTCATACAAAGGTATTTTATCGCCGGCAACCTGCTTAATGTGCTCAGTTGTAACAACCAGCACACCGTCAGTTTGTTCAACCAGATCTATACAATTTTCCAATAAGTTAAGTAATCTTCTGGCATCACCATCGGCAAGCATAATTAATTGTTGCTCGGCGCTTTCATCAAACTGAATCGCCAAATGCTTATGGTTAGCCAAGTATAGCAAGGCATTGGCTAGCACATGCTCTAATTCTGCTTGTTGTAGTTTTTTAAGGGTATAGACACGAGCACGCGAGAGGATGGCCTGATTAAGCTCAAACGCAGGGTTTTCAGTGGTTGCACCAATAAAAATAATGGTACCGTCTTCAATATGCGGTAAAAACGCATCTTGTTGACTCTTATTAAAACGGTGAACCTCGTCAACAAACAATACCGTGCGCTGTTGCTGATGAATAGCACGCTCTTTTGCCTGACTAATTGCTTGACGAATTTCTTTAATACCGGATGTCACCGCTGAAACTCGCTCAATAGCGGCATTAGCATGATTCGCTATCATCTCAGCTAACGTCGTTTTTCCGGTACCTGGTGGCCCCCAAAAAATTAAGGAATGACATTTACCCTGTTCGATAGCTTTGCGCAGTGGCATTCCTTCGCTCAGAATATGCCGCTGACCGACATAATCTGCTAAGACTTTAGGACGCAGTTGAGCGGCTAATGGCAAAAACTCGAGGTTTTCTTCAAACGCCAACGCTAATTCTTGGTTAGCGTTGATCATCTAAATAGCTGCCTTCTGGAAGGGTAAATTGAAATAACGCATCGTCAATAATATCGTCACTATTGACTTCGCTTAATGTCACTGTACTTATTTGACCTGTTGAATCTAATATCTCAAAACTGCGTAAAACTGCAGAGCCTTTAACAAACGTTAATGTTAATGATTTCACCCTGCTGTTTTGATCTTTACTTTCTATGAAGTAGCTGTCTGGATCACCTTGAGTGATGCTATATTGCTGCCAC
>JBNKXM010000308.1:0-3378 GCA_050300315.1 Thalassotalea sp.
AGTGTTTATCAAATTGAATTGACGTTGCAGGACAAGTGAACAGCGGCACGCTTTTTTTCTCTGTCTTTAATATTAACGACATCGCGTTATGGACATGTCCACATGCAATTGCTTTAAGATGCGCGATTTGATCGACAAGTTGATTGAACTCTGCTTTATTTTGTAAACCGTGTCGGTCGATAAAATAACCGACATCAACCGCATGATGATGCATCATCAACATTTGTTTTTTATTCGGCTCTATATTTGATAGTAACCGCTCACTTTCTTCAATACTAACTATTCCTGAAGGCGTTTCACTGGTGCTATCAATCAGTTGAACCTGCCAAGCTTCGCAGTTAATTGTTTTCGAGGTGTGAAATGGCTCACCAACTAAATAACGTGACAACATTGCCGTATCATCATGATTACCTGATGTGTAATAAATCGGCAATCTGGTGTTGGTCTCAATAACTGCATCGACAAAATTCTGATAAGACTGTGGACTATGGTCTTGCGTTAAATCTCCGCTAAAAACAATAAATTTAAACCTTGTATCGCTTGTTATCTCAGTTAACACCTGACAAAGATTTTGATAAACATTAGCACCATAATGACAAGCCGATTTGTCAGCATATAAATGACAATCGCTGATCTGCGCAAATTCAACACTAAGCGTCATTTATTTCACAAATTCCACTTTCGTTTGACCAAGTTGCAAACTCAGCTGCAGCCATTCTTTTAAAAACTGATTTACCTGCTGTTTCTCATCGGGTAAATGCATTGCTTGATTAGGATAATCATATCTTGGTTTAATTTGCCTAACATCCTGATTGCTGATCACTTCTGCCATGCGTGCATCATGATACAAACGAATGATCATTTTCGGCGACATATATTCAGACAATTGATGCGTGCCTATATGAGCGTCTTGGCTCATAACAACTAACGAAGTATATTTAGTGACTTCTTTGATCACTATGGTGTATGACAAAAAATCAGAAATAAAAAAACTACGTGTCTCTCCCATCTTTGCCATATCCGCTAACAAACGCGAGATCATCATATAATTCACCTCACAAAGGCTCATTAAATTTGATAAATTAGGACGATACGCGGACATGATAAAACACCTAGTTTCTACTGCAGTTGGCACTAAACATTAAATTGCTGATAATTTAATGCTAACCATTGTAACCCAATTATAGTAGCAGCATTAGCTATTTTTCCTTGAGCTAACATCTTCATAGCACAGGAGCGATTAACAACGTGAACAAGTATGTCTTCCCCTTCTTCTTCTAACCCAAAAATTCCTTCAACTTCATGAGTATCAAGCGTTGCAATATATAAGTGCATGGCTTCGCTCATACCGCCAGGGCTAGATAAGTAGGTCATTACTTTTGAAATGCTTTGTCGCTCAATTGTGAGATTCGCTTCTTCCTTAGCTTCTCGTATTGCCACATCGATTGGCGCTTCCCCTTCATTAAACATGCCAGCAATAAATTCCAGCATCCATGGGGTGTCGCCGGCTCGAATTGCTCCGGGGCGAAATTGTTCAATAAGTACCAGACGATCAGTGACGGGATCGTATGGGATCAATACCACAGCATCGCCTCGTTCAAACACTTCGCGGGTCAAAACAGGGCTTTGGCTACCATCAAAACGCCGATGCTATATGTGATATTCATCCAGTTTGAAAAAACCCTGATATCGGGTCGTTTTCTTTAACAGTTGATAATCTTGATGAGAGTAAGTTAATAATTTGTCGGTTGTCATTGAAGCATCCCAAACATTTCATAAATGTAAATAAAAGTAGCTAAAATTTACAACGGCAATAGATTTAAACATTTTGTTACACTAGAATGCCTAGGTAAACACTTATTTTATTTAGCTTAATCGGCCATCCATGTAGGATAGCAACATTATAAAAAAGAAATAAATATAAATAGCATACTAAAGGGATTGCTTAAACATGAAAAAAACAATTACCTCTTTCATTATAGGTATTGCTTGCGCAACAAGCAGTACTTTTTCGTTTGGCGAAGATTTACTGTCAGTGTATCAACAAGCTAAAGCAAATGACCCTGTGGTCTTAAAAGCACAAGCACAGTTTAACGCGGCACAGGAAGATATTACGCAAGCAAGAGCTACTTTGCTTCCTCATATTGACGCATCAGCAAGCTGGGCACAGCTAGATGTAGAAACCAATGATCAAAAATCTCGTGATGCAGAGTCACTCTCCTATAAAGCTAGCCTTTCAATGGAGTTATATCACCACGATTCATGGTTAAATTTAGATAACGCTAAAAAGTCAGCACATCGTTCAGATATAACGTATCAATCAGCGAAACAAGATTTGATCATTCGTGTCACTAAGGCATATTTTGACGTATTAAGTGCTAAAGACGATCTTGAATTTGCTGAAGCAGAAAAAGCGGCAATCGAACGCCAGTTAGAACAAACAAAACAACGCTACTCCGTTGGTTTAACGGCAGTAACGGCGGTGCATGAAGCACAAGCACAATATGATAGTGCGGTCACACAAGTGATACGCGCTGAAAATAACGTCTTTAATGCAGAAGAAGCGTTGCGCGTTATTACCAATGTCTATCCAACAAATTTAAACATGTTAAATACCGAGCGTTTTAGTGCGTCACGCCCTGTTCCAGATAGCGCAAACGAGTGGCAACAAGCTGCTGAAGCGAAAAACCTTGACCTAATTGCGCAAAAAATCAGTGTTGATATTGCCAAAGAAAGAATCAATATAGCGCGTGCTGGCCATTACCCTACGATTGATCTAAATGCCTCTTACGAAAAGTCGGATGATGACAATAACTTAACAAAAGTTTATGGTATTGATACAGATACTCAGTCAATTGGCGTAAAACTTACTGTGCCTATCTATTCAGGTGGCGCAACAAGCAGTGTCGTTAAACAAGCGCAAAGTAATTATGTTGCCGCCAGCCAAGATTTAGCACAAACCCACCGTAATGTTGTCCGCAATGCACGTAATGCGTATAACACGGTAATTGCTGCCGTTTCTAGTATTAAAGCATTACAGCAATCGGTGATTTCTGCAGAAAGTGCGTTAAATGCAACCGAAGCTGGTTTTGAAGTTGGCACACGTACAATTGTTGATGTGCTTGATAGCACTCGTAACTTATACAATGCAAAACGTAACTTATCGTCAACCCGTTATAACTATATTCAGTCAATACTTGAGTTAAAACGTGCTGGTGGCACCATTTCAGAACAAGATATTGCTAATATTAACAAAGGATTAATGGCTGCAGCGAAATAATCGCAAAGTTATTACTAATAACAAATCCATTAAAAAAGGTGTCAATTGACACCTTTTTTGTTGCTGACTTATCACTGATTTATTGACAAAAAAACTAG
>JBNKXM010000309.1:0-3369 GCA_050300315.1 Thalassotalea sp.
CAAGATAAATTGTGGGGGATTTACTGAGAATTCTCAGTAATGTGAAAATAAAGACGCTTTACATTTTATTCAATGTCCGCTTCTTGCTCGAAAGAGACCTAAAATTTAATTCCTAGACATGATCATTTTGGCGAGAGATGAGAATATCGGAGAATATTCTCATTCCCGAATAGATTCACCACATCAAGTACTTAGCCAATAAAATACTATTTTTATTTCTTTTTGGAATAAAAAAGCCATTTCTATTCTTTTTACTTTTTAATATCTACCGCTATTCTTGCTGCATTATTTTGAAATGGGCGAGTTGACGATAGATGTCTGATCTGCAAAATTTGAATCAAACCATGTTAAGTACTGAGCAACTTTCTTCGTTGAAGGAAGTTATTGGCAGTTATTCTCCGTTACAACTAGCTTGGGCTAGCGGTTATTTAGCGGCAAAAAGTGAAGGCTCATCGGTTGCTATTTTACCAACAGCAACTAGGGCACAAGCCTCTTCAACGCTCACTATTTTGTTTGGTTCACAAACAGGTAATGCCAAAGGGGTTGCTAAAGCATTAGCTGTGCAGGCGCAAGCGCAAGGCTTAACTGTTGATTGCAAAAGCATGGCGGAGTTTAAACCAAAAGCGATTAAAAACATCAGTCATTTATTGATAGTCACCAGTACTAATGGTGAAGGCGAGCCGCCTGATGACGCAATTGCCTTGCATGAATTTTTATCGTCAAAAAAAGCGCCTAAGCTAGAGCAATTGCAATATAGCGTGCTGGCATTAGGTGACACTAGCTACGAATTTTTCTGCCAAACGGGTAAAGATTTCGATCAATTTTTATCTCAGCTTGGCGCGAAGCAACTCGCACCACGCGTTGATTGTGACCTTGATTATGAAGCTGATGCTAACGCATGGTCAGCAGATGTGGTTGCAAAAGCGAAAGCCTTGCTCGCGGTTACTGAAACACCGAGCAACGTTGTTGCTATGCCTACTGCAGGGGCAACGTCGCAATATAGCAAGCAAAATCCATATGTTGCTGAATTAAGCGTGAGCCAGAAAATTACTGGTCGTGATTCAAACAAAGACGTTCGTCACATTGAAATTGATTTAAGCGACTCAGGTCTTTATTACCAGCCAGGCGATGCCTTAGGTGTGTGGTTTGAAAACGATGTTGAACTCGTTGCCGAATTGATTAGCGAATTGGATTTTTCAGCCAATGATAGTGTTGAAGTTGCTGGTGAAACATTGACATTAAAACAAGCGCTTACCGAGAAGTTAGAAATCACTCAAACGTCGGTTAATTTTGTTAGCTTTTGGGCTGAGCAGTCACAAAATGCTGAGTTGTTGGCACTTGCTAGTGACAAGAATGCCGCACGTGAATTTGCCGCTAATCATCAGGTGGTTGATGTGATTAAGCTTGCTCCCGCAAAAGTTGAAGTGCAGGCATTCGTTGATGCGTTACGTAAACTAACCCCTCGCTTGTATTCTATTGCCTCAAGCCAAGCTGAAGTGGATGAAGAAGTGCATTTAACTGTTGGTTTAGTGGAATATCAAAAAGATGGTGTGACTAGAACTGGCGGCGCATCAGGGTTTTTAGGAAAACGCCTTGAAGAAGGTGGTCAGGTAAAAGTATTTATCGAAGAAAATGATAACTTTCGCTTACCTGAAGATGGCAACACGGCGGTGATCATGATTGGTCCTGGTACGGGTGTCGCTCCATTTAGAGCTTTTATGCAACAACGTGAAGCAACAGATGCCCAAGGTGATAACTGGTTATTCTTTGGTGATCAAACCTTTACGCAAGATTTCTTGTATCAAGTGGAATGGCAAGGCTATTTAAAATCAGGTTTGCTTAGCCGTATTGATCTGGCATTTTCACGCGATCAGGCAGAGAAAATCTATGTGCAAGACAGATTGCGTCAACACGCAAGCGAGGTTTTTGCTTGGTTGGAACGCGGTGCTCACTTGTATGTTTGTGGTGATATGAGCCGTATGGCAAAAGACGTTGAAGCGGCATTAATTGAGATCATCGCCGAGCAAGGCAAGCTTGATAATACGCAAGCACAAGACTATTTGAAAGATTTACGAAACGCTAAGCGTTATCAGAAGGATGTATATTAATGACTGACGTAACTAAAGAAAATGCTCAACAACAAGGGCCATTAGTTGTTGAAGGCAAGCTGGCTGATAACGAGCGTTTAAAGCGAGAAAGCAATTTTTTACGTGGCACTATCGCAGAAGATTTAACCGATGGTGTGACCGGTGGTTTTACAGCCGATAATTTTCAGCTTATTCGTTTTCACGGCATGTATCAGCAAGATGACCGCGATATTCGTGGTGAACGCGCTAAGCAAAAGCTAGAGCCTCTACATAACGTGATGTTACGTGCGCGTATGCCGGGCGGTATTATTAAACCAGAACAATGGTTAGCCATCGACAAATTTGCTGCGGAAAAAACCATGTATGGTTCTATTCGTCTGACCACACGTCAAACGTTTCAGTTTCATGGTGTGTTAAAGCCCAATATTAAATTGATGCATCAAACCTTAAACAGTATTGGTATTGATTCTATTGCTACTGCGGGCGATGTTAACCGTAATGTACTGTGTACAACTAACCCAGTTGAATCTGAGCTACATCAAGAAGCGTATGAGTGGGCGAAGAAAATCAGTGAGCATTTGCTGCCGAAAACCAGCGCTTATGCGGAAATTTGGTTAGATGGTGAGAAACTTGAAGGTGCTAATGGTGAAAATACACAAGAGCCTATTTTAGGTAATAACTATTTACCACGTAAATTTAAAACCACAGTGGTTATACCGCCGCAAAATGATGTTGATGTTCATGCTAACGACTTAAACTTCGTCGCAATAGCCGACAACGGAAAATTAGTCGGTTTTAACGTCCTTGTGGGCGGTGGCTTAGCAATGACCCATGGTGATAAATCAACGTATCCACGAAAAGCCGATGACTTTGGTTTCGTGCCATTAGCTAACACTTTAGATGTTGCTGCCGCGGTTGTTACTACCCAGCGTGATTGGGGAAATCGAGTTAATCGTAAAAATGCTAAAACCAAATATACCTTAGATAGGGTTGGTATCGAGGTGTTTAAAGCGGAAGTGGAAAAACGTGCAGGCATTCGTTTTGAAGACTCTCGTCCTTACGAATTTACTGGCCGCGGCGATCGTATTGGCTGGGTTGAAGGTATCGATGGTAAGCATCATTTAGCGCTGTTTATTGAAAATGGTCGTTTGCTCGATTATCCCGGCAAACCATTGAAAACAGGTGTCGCGGAAATAGCGAAAATCCACAAAGGTGGTTTTCGCATGACAGCTAACCAAAATTTGATTATTGCAGGCGTTGCTGAGCAAGACAAAGCGCAGAT
>JBNKXM010000310.1:0-3352 GCA_050300315.1 Thalassotalea sp.
GCAGGAACATGGTATTAAGATCCCTGAACAAGTTGCAGTGGTAGGTTTTGATGATATTGCCGTGGCAAGCTTTACTATTCCGGCATTAACGACTGCAAAGCAAGATACCACGTTAGCGGGCAAGTTATTGGTTGATAACTTAATTGCGTTAATTAACGGCGAAACCCCCAGCACGACATTAATGCCAACTACACTTATCGTGCGTAAATCGTGTGGTAGTTAAAGGTTAATGCGTAATTAGGCTTTAATAAGTCATTAGCTTTAAAAATAAAACCTTCAAATAGCAAAAAGCCCATAAATATGGGCTTTTTTCATTATTAGCGAATAGTTACTGTTAACCTTAGCTAAACTGCTAAGCGGTGACTTGATTGTCTTTTGTTGCTACATCGCGTTGCACGACACCATCGTTAACGAAGTACACGGCGAATGCCGCTAACAGCATAGAGCCACCCGCCATCATCAAAATATAAATTGCCTGATTATCAAATAGCGCGGTTAATATCCAACCGGAGAACAAGCCGGAAATAATTTGTGGTGCGGCGATGGTAAAGTTAAATATCCCCATATAAACACCGGTTTGCTTGACGGGAATGCTACCCGCTAAGATTGCATATGGCATGGCTAAGATAGCCGCCCATGCAATACCAACACCTATCATTGGAATAAATAATAACACCGCAGCGTTAGGCACTTCTATCTGAGTGATCAGTAAGTTCACTGTGGTGATTTGCGCATCTTGTAAAAAGAAGATACTCAAATAACCAATACCACCGGCAATTAAAGACAGTGAATAGGTCAGCTTGCGACCTAACTTTTTGGCAATTTTCGCAAGAAAAATTGAAAAGATAGCAGCAAATAGTGAATAAGCGGCAAAGATAATACCAACCCAGTCACCCGCAGCACCTTTTGCCGCTGCAATGTGAGCAGGAATTACTTGCATGCTTGCCAAATAATCAGGATCAAACCATTCAATTGCTACGCCCCAGGTATGTTGGGTAATAGCTGCTGGCGTGTAAGTCCACATAATAAATAGTGCAAACCATGAGAAAAACTGCACAACGGCAAGTCGTTTCATGGTGCTTGGCATGGTTTTCATTAAGCCAAAAAATTCAGCTAATTTGGTTGCAATAGAGCGTTGTGGCCTCGCTGAATCAAGCGGCGTTAAGCCGTATTGACCCGGCGCGTATTCTTTAGTTCTGACCACAGTCCATAATACCGAACCAAACATTACACTAGCGCCTAAGTAGAACGCCCAAATTACCGAAGGGGCAACTTCGCCTGTGGGCGCGGTGTTTTCTAAACCGATAATATTGGTTAACACAAACGGTAAGATAGAACCGCAGACCGCACCTATGTTTATAAGGAACGACTGAATTGAATAACCTAGTGTGCGTTGTTCATCAGGTACCATGTCTGATACCAAGGCACGAAACGGCTGAAACGCGACATTAAATGAAGCATCCATAACGGCAAGCATCATAGCGCCAAAAATCAGTGGCGTGATAAAACTGGTTATCATTGCCGAATTTGGCATCAACAGCATACCAATGGCTGCAGCCATACCACCCATTAAGATATAAGGGTTACGGCGTCCCACGCGGTTCCATGTTCTGTCTGAGGCAGAACCGACAATCGGTTGTATCAATAACCCCATGATAGGTGCTACTAACCAAAACAATGAAAGCGAGTGTAAATCAGCCCCTAAATCAGAAAGGATCCGACTGGCGTTGGCATTTTGTAAGGCAAAACCAAATTGCACCCCCAAAAAGCCAAAGCTGATGTTCCAAATTTGCCAGAAATTTAAGTGTGGTTTTTTCTGGCTCGTTGGCGTAGTAGATGTTGTCATTATGGTCAGCCTAATTAATTTAACGCTTTAAAACGAATCGCCGCGCCGCCACTTGTGGCTAATGGTAATGATAGCGTATCTTTTGCCGAAACTTCTTTTTGTTCGATGATCATCTCATACGGATTATCAATCCAGTTTGCTTGTTTACCATCACGATAAATTTGCGCTTGATAACGTTTATTGTTGTCTAAAAACGTTAATGGCAAGGTCAGTGTACGCGCTTGTTCATTGGTTAATGCGCCAACATACCAGTCGTTGCCATCGCGCTCCTGGCGAGCAAACGCAACATATTGACCAACTTCACCAGCAATTGCTTTACTTTCTTGCCAATCGGTTGGTACGTCAAGACTAGATTCTATCACATACTACACCAGGTCATACCCATATAGGCTCATGGTTGTACTATTTTTATGGGTGGTCGCTTCATGAACTGGTCCTTAGATTTGGGTATGATAACTATCCATAGGCTTCCAGCATCACACCAGACAAAGCCTTGAACCATTGACATCACACCAACAAATTCCATTCCCGTCACCCCAAATCCTATTCTCCACACTAATAGGATCAACATAACCATAACAGTAACAAGGGTGACAAAATAATGTAACATAACACTACCCAAATCCAGACCAGGACATGCGAGGCTAAGCAGTTCTAAGCCTATGACAACTACCCAATACTTCTAAGGTTTTCAAGGAATGATAAGTTAATGCTAGTCAACCCTAACATAGGTGCGCAGATCAGACCTTCCTATCATGCAGTTCTAATTCTACAGAATAGATAGAGAATTTAACTATAGGTGAAACAGTTCTGGCATAATGTTACCTATCATGAAGCAAACACATGCAATCAATCAATAAAATGCAACAAACATGTGTTATATGAATGCATAGAAAGAAAGAGGAAGTGATTCTAAGAATTTTGGCACAAGAATCACTGGATTTGGAGTTGTGGTTGAAAAGATATGAATTTTTGAAGTTTTGGAGCTATTTTTGTGGATTTTTCTGAGGCTAGGGACCTTTTTATAAATATTTTTCGAATTTCGGACTTAACTGCAAAAATCGTGGACCGCGGGTTAATTTTGGAAAACCCGAGGGGTCTGAGTGAAATCGGCAAAATCTGGACCGTGGGTTGATTTCACAAAAGTCCAGGGATCTCTTTGCAAAATTTCCGATTAATCCGAATAACGAATTATTTTCCAACGGATAAATCCGTGAACCGGGTCCACGTCTCCGTGGACCGGCCGGGTGTGCTCGGTCCACCGTGGACCGATGCCGGCACGGACAGAGGGCACGGCGGCGCGCTCACCGGAGCTTGGCCTCCGGACGCTCCGGTGCGCCAAAGCTCGCCGGCGAGGGCACTTAATGCAAAGGGGAGCGAGGGGAACTCGGCTCGGGTCTCACCGGAGCTCGGGCGGCGCTGTGGAGGCTGGGCGACGGTGGTGCAGAACGGGGAGGTGGCGGCGCTCGGTGAGGAGTAGTTGTGGACTCGGAAGCGAGCGATTGA
>JBNKXM010000311.1:0-3340 GCA_050300315.1 Thalassotalea sp.
ATTAAATCCCAGTCTTTATCGGCAATAATTGGTTTAATTGATGAAAGATAGTGAGAAGCATCTATTCTTCCTGCTTTAAATTCAGCGGCTAAGTTACTCGCGACGGCATACTTTTCTGCGCCAGAAAGCTGATCAAACTGCGCCATTAATGCTGATTGCTGTTGATCTGATAATGACCAACGATAATAGCCCTTTCCTTGGCTGTTTGGCATTATGGCTATTGGGCATTCGCTAGCCGTTAAAGCAAAGGTTTCTATTGGCTTTGTTAACATTTGACATTGTTTGTCTGTTGCAGAGTCGCCAATAGTTGTTATACAAATAGGCAAAGTCCATGTTTGTTCTGATGATGAACCTGCACCTAAAGGTAAATAACGAGATTGTTCAAAGGTCACGGTATTACCTTGCTCATTACATTGATAACTTACGTTAACTAATGGCACGCCTTTTTGGTTTAAAAAGCTTTCAAACGCATCCTTTATGTTTGCTTTATCTGAGTTTTCTTCAATAGATTCAATAAACTGTAAGGCATTGGCGTGTCCGAACGCATATTTTTTTAAATGGTAACGAACGCCTTCTCTAAACGCTTGTTCACCAATATAGTCTTCAAGCATTTGCAAAACAGCACCGCCTTTTTGATAGGTAATCCCATCAAAAGCACTTTCAATGTCGCCATTGTTTTTGATTGGCTCCCGAATTTGACGCGTATCTAAATAAACATCGCTGTTCATTACACTGTGACCAGAGCGCACCATAGCGCGTTCAAAACCAAATTCTGGGTTCCAATTATTCATTGAAATATCTGCCATCCAAGTGGCAAACGATTCATTTAACCAAATATCATCCCACCAAGGCATAGTCACTAAGTTGCCAAACCATTGGTGAGCGAGTTCGTGGGCATGAACGCGAGCATAACTGCGTTGTTGATCTAATGTTGGCTTATCGCCAAGTAATAATAGTTGCTCTCGATAGGTGATAAGTCCGGCATTTTCCATTGCGCCAGCGGCAAAATCAGGAACGGCGACAATATCTAGTTTTTCATAAGGGTAAGGAATGCCAAAGTAATTTTCTAACGTCGCTAATATTGAGGCAGTATTTTCCAGTGCATAGGCCATCTCTTTCCCTTTGCCTTTGGTTGCCAAACCGCGCAATGGTATTTCTACATCGCGAATATCGCTCGTTGGAATTGCTGTATGCTCAACAACATCTAAGTCACCAATGGCAACAGCAACAAGGTAGGTAGGAAGCGGTTTTGTTGTTTTAAACGTGAGGCGTTTAAAGCCGTTATCCGTTTGTTGTTCATTAATTTTAGGTGTATTGGCAAAACCTTTATACGCTTTTTTTATTTCCAGCGAGATATCAAAAGGTGTTTTAAAGCGTGGCTCATCAAAGCTTGGGAACGCAAATCGAGCATAGTTCGGTTCAAATTGGCTAAATGCATAATTTTCACCAGCGTCTTTGACTAAATATAAACCAGATAGATCATCCGCTAAAGCAGCTGAAAAGGTGATCGATATTTGTCCTTTTTGTGGTGTTAATGCTTGCTTTGCACTGAGTTTTACCACACCTGAGTGCCCCATTTCTCGATAAGTCAGTGGTGTGACTTTACCGTCAGCATCGGTAAAACTGACATTAGCAGCGTTGATGTTTTGTCCATGCAACCATAATTCACTGGTATTTTTAGCTAACTCAACATCAATAACGATAGTCCCTGAAAACGAGGCATTGTCTGGGTCAACTTTTAGCGATAAATTGTAGTGACTTGGGGTCAGCCATTGAGGTAACTGGCTTTGAGGTGAGTCAGCTCGCTCGGCTAGGTCGGTTCTCTCTTGCCATTGGCGATATTGTTGATAACCAACACCAGCGATTACCGCAATAACGATAAAGTATAAAAATCCTTTAAAAAACTTTTTCATGGTATCTCTTTTTTATTATTAATTTTGACTAGAACATCTTGGCAAATACCTAAGGGTTTGCCAAGGTAATTTCACAATACACGCCTTATATCTAATTCATTGAAAAATTAATAAATAATCTAATTAGGGTTAACATTTACCCAGACGTTAAAAGTCGAAACCTTGTTTTGAGCAGTATCTTAAAGCTTTGCTAGGCTATATAAGGTGATGATGCATTTTGTCTCTCACTTTATTGAACAGTCACTCGGTATAGTTGAATAACACCAAGTGCAAACAACGGGAGCAAATGATGGCCGAACATTCTGAGCAGGAGCACACAGGAACTGGTGATTTTCCGGAGATAACAATTAAAAAAGGTGCGCTTTGGGGAAAGCAAACGCAACGTTCATTGCAAAATTTCAATATTGGTCAACACGTTTTTAGCTCAGATTTTATTTACGCGTTAGTGACGATTAAACGTGAAGCGGCACAAGTGAATCATCAATTGCAGCTGCTATCAAGATCGCACTGTCAGGCCATTGTCTTTGCTTGCGAACAGTTATTACAAGGCAAGCATGCAGATCAGTTTCCACTACGGGTATGGCAAACGGGCTCTGGCACCCAAACCAATATGAATGTTAATGAAGTTATTGCGACTTTAGCCAATAGTTTTTTTAGTGAACAACAACAGAAAAATGGTTCCCAAGCAAAACGTTCGACAAGTCACGTTGCGGTACATGCCAATGATCATGTCAATATGTCACAATCTTCCAACGACGTCTTTCCAAGTGCGATGCATATAGTTGTTGTTCAACAAACTAAGCAACGCTTATTAACAGTCATCGACCAGTTTGAAGAATTGATACAAATAAAAGCAACTGAGTTTGATGGCATCTATGCTGTCGGACGCACACATTTAATGGATGCATTACCATTAAGCGTTAGCGCTATGCTATCAGCTTATCAAGCTCAGGTCGCATCCGCAAAACAAGCTATTTTGGAAAGTTTGGCGGGTGTCTATCAGCTAGCACTTGGCGGCACAGCGGTTGGCTCAGGAGCCAATGCGCCAAGCACATTTGGTCAGCAAGTGATCGAGCGTGTGGCCAAACATTATCAGTTACCATTTATTCAGCGTGGTAACTTATATGCTGCGGTATCGGGTGAAGATGCGCTGCTTCGTTACAGCGGAGCACTTAAGCAATTGGCTGGCGCATTACTAAAAATAGCGAATGATTTTCGCTTGCTTGGTAGCGGTCCACGTTGTGGTTTAAATGAATGGCATTTACCCGCTAATGAACCAGGTAGCTCTATTATGCCGGGTAAGGTGAACCCTACTCAATGTGAAGCATTAAGCATGGTTTGTTTGCAGATCTTTGGTAATGACCTCACCGTGTCGATGGCGGCGGCAAATGGTCAATTGCAGTTAAATACCTATCGACCAGTGATTA
>JBNKXM010000312.1:0-3334 GCA_050300315.1 Thalassotalea sp.
GCTAACGCATTAAGCACCGACATCTTACCTTTATGACGGCCAAACACGGTTTCCAGCCCCCAAAATGCCACGAGATACTGGGGCGCTATGCCATATTGTTGTTGTAATTTTTTTAGTAGCTGACGATGTATTGTTAATAACTCTCGCCCTTTATTAATATGGTATTGGCTGACACGCTTTTTTACGTATTGAGCAAAGCTTTGGGCAAATTCTGGCTGAGATTGATCTAACTCCAGCACCCTATCAACTGGTGATAAACTTGTAATAATGTTTTCAATACGTAGTGAAAAGCCTTGCGTTCTTGCTTGCTGAGCAAGCTGCTGTTTACATTGGTCAAAACTAACGACGCTAACACTGAGGTTAGCTTTAGCGACAGGAAGGTAACTTAAACAAGCTAAGGAAAATATTTTTACAGCGCGGACAACAAGTTGAGTCATTAACCATTGGCTCCTAAAAAATTGATCAACATCAGTACAATAAGCTTTATCTTCATTGTATGCTATAGATCAATCATATCGATAGCTGTTGATATCACAAGTCTAATTATCGTTTATTGAGGTAAAATCTTTTCAATTTCCTCAAGTTTGACGATAATTTAATATTAGTTGTGATAATAAATTTAAAAGGGGTGTTGATGTACCTAGAGCAGCCACACGGTCATTTTACTGTTTTGATTGAAGACGGGATCATCTATACCCAACTAGAAGGCGATTTCAATGAGCAAGGTGTCATTGCTTGGGCAGATGAACTAAAAGCAGCTATTAAAACGTTCAATGGCGAACCATTCTTAATGTTAGTAGATGAAATGTTAGCACCGAGCGCCACACCAGGAGCATTAAAAGAAGGCAATAACTATAATCAGTGGTTAAACGAACAAAATATGCTGGCAAAAGCCGTGGTCTATTCTTCATCTATGCTACGAGATATCGATATAAAACACCTACCCGCTCGCACAAAACAAAATATTGCTTACTTTGATAATTTAGCGTCTGCAAAAAAATGGTTAAATGCACAAAGCATGGCCATGAAAAATATGTAATATATTAGCTTCATTACTTGCGTACTATACGCAAAAACATCCCCAAAAATTCAACAGCCCCTTGTTTAAAAATCTGACAAATCAAACCGTTACATTGACGTTTTGCCCACGCTGAGGATCATTAGATTGTTGCGTCTGCTCAGTTTGTTGCTCACGTAATTTTTCTTGGCGAACACGAGCTTGCTCAGCCTGTTGCCGCTGCTGCTCAACGTTTTTTGCTTGTTCTTTTAAAACATCTGCAACATTAGATTGTCCATTGCCACCGATTGAAGACACCATAATAAGCCCCTTAAGCTAATGCCAATAAGCGTAAATGCTCTATCAGGAGTATAGGGCAAGTAGATTGTTTTTTGTACAATTTGTAACCGTATTTACCATTTAGTTGTCTTGATAAAAAAACTGATAACAATTACGACCACTCTGCTTAGCGCTATACATAGCACTATCAGCATTATTCAACAGTACTTCAGGGTTATTACCGTTATCTGGATAAATAGCGATACCAATGCTCGCTGAAATTTTCACTTCTTGCTGTTTTAACAAAAAAGGCTCAGCAATGCTGTGCTGAATTTTTATAGCGATTTGTTCTACTGCATCAATGTCATCGTTTTCCGCTAAAAGAATAGCAAACTCATCACCACCTAAGCGTGTCACAGTGTCAGATTTTCGCACCGCATGAGTTAAACGCTCTGCCACTTGCTGTAATAACAAATCCCCCTGTGCATGCCCTAAAGTATCATTAACGTCCTTAAAACCATCGAGATCGATAAAATATAGCGCTATTTTCAGGTTATTTCTATTTGCATGCTCAAGCAATTGGGTAAAGCGATCAATAAACAGGTTACGATTGGCTAAGCCCGTTAAGGTATCAAAGTTTGCTTGATAATAAATTCTATCTGCGGTTATTTTTCGTTTGGTAATATCACTAAACAGTGCAACATAAGCTTCTAGTTCGCCTCGCTCATCTCTGATAGCCGTAATAGATAACCATTCATAGTAAGCTTCCCCATTTTTACGACGATTACATATTTCACCTTGCCAACTGTCTTTAGTTGCAAGATCTTGCTTCATATGTTGATAAAACTTCTGATCGTGCTGCCCTGAACTTAATATTGCCGGAGTCTGCCCAAGCACTTCTTGCTCTGTAAAACCTGTGATCTGACTAAAGGCACTATTTACTGCAACTATGATATTTTCAGCATCGGTGATCATTACACCTTCTGTCGCGGTCTGAAATACAGTAGAGGCTAACCTAAGCTGCTTTTCATCTTGTTTTTTTGCCGTTATATTTTCTTTAATTGCGACATAATTGACGATCTCGTCAAGGACATTTCTGATCGGATACAGATGTATCCGTTCACATTGTTTCTCACCATTTTTTGGTTTGGTATAAAGCTCACCAACCCATGTTTTACCACTGGCTATTCGATTAAGTAACTTGTTATATAAGGTGACATCCATAGAATCATCAACTAACACATTCGGCGGGCAACCAAGCAACTCTTCTCTTTGATAGCCTGAGTCGTTAATAAATTTTTGGTTAACGTAATCAATATTACCTTGCAAATCAGTTGTTGCGATAGCAAACGGGCTCTGCTCAACAATTTGCGACAATTGGCAGTGCTTTTCTTCAAGAAAATTTTTACGCCTTAATAAATAAAACAATACAGCGGAAGTCATGACCATTAATACCATACCGGCAATTAACATCAGATTTATCACTGACGCTTTTTGTTCACTGTTCACTTTTTGTAAATCAACGAGACGTTCCAAATTGGTTTGATAATGCCATAAGTCTTCTGACAAGGTTCGCTGCGGTGAAATATCTTGAATAATAGAGTAGAGCAAAGTGTGCCCGTCTAATTGAATTGGTATAGAAAAGACCTTCACCGTTTTAACTAGACCATCGGCCCTCTGATGACGAAAAACAAAATATTTTCGCTGTTCTTTCTTGGCATTTTCGCGCTCAATAGCCACTTGTTTTGCGCTTAACATATTAATGTCTTGAATTTTTAGCGTAGAGAGTTGCTCAGCAGAATAACCATAAAATGCACTTGCCGCCGGATTTGCATAGACGATACGACCACTTTCGGGCTCAATTATTAGCATTACGGCACTGTGGCGATTAAATATATTCAGAAAATCAGTAGAACTAGCTGCGACAGTTTGGAAACTATATGAAAACAAGATTAATAAAAGACATTGAAGGTACTTAGTCATACGGAAGCTCTTGATAACGGAGCAAAAACCTTCTCGGTGCTAATAACTTTTTCATCATAACATTCAATACCTTAG
>JBNKXM010000313.1:0-3308 GCA_050300315.1 Thalassotalea sp.
CGACGAATTTTACGTAGCAACAAAAATGCCCACGGCCATAACACTATCGTGGTAAAGACTGGATATAAATAACTAGGTAAAAAGACAATATCTAATAAAAAACGCTGAAACCAAAACACCAGCAAATGATAAAGTGCAGAAAGTACGCCAACGATCAGCGCTTGTTGCCATACCGAGAAATTACGAATTTTCTGATAGCTTCCAGCAATGATATATACTGACAATGCCATTGCTGCGGCATGAACGCCTAACACAGAGCCTAACAAAACGTCGAGTAAAAATCCCATCAACCAAGCAGTAATAACGTTAACCCGTGCGGGTAAGGCTAAACACCAATATAACAAGGCAACCAGCACCCAGTCAGGACGAAAAGCATCAACACTTAAGGGCAGCGGCATAATACTCGCCATTAGCGCAACAAGTAGGGTAAGCAAAATAATTATGCCATTATGAGCTAACATCATCGCCCTCCTTGGTAACCTTTAAATCTTCTTTTGAAGAAAAAATCTTGTTCGCTTTTTCAGGCCACAACAGCAACAAATAACGCAGACGATTGATTTGCGCGATTGGTTCACTTTGTACTTGCGCGAACGGACGTGATTCATCTTGTCGCACCGCGACAACACGCGCCACAGGATAGCCTTCAGGGTATTTCCCCCCCAAACCTGACGTCACCAGTAAATCACCAACACGTATATCGGTACTATGTGGCACATAGTTATGAGTCAGTCTATCGATATTGCCCGTACCATTAGCAATCAGCCTGATGCCGTTGCGTTTTATTCTCACGGGAATTGCATGCGTTACATCTGTGATCAACAACACCCGACTAGAGATAGTACCAACATGCAAAATTTGCCCGACAATGCCCTGATCATCAATCACTACCTGGCCTTCAAATACACTGTCGTTAGCTCCGCGATTAATCACTACTTGATGAGAATAAGGATCGCTATCTACCGATAAGATTTCAGCAACCATTTTCTTAGCATCAGCACGCACAGGTGATGCTAACAACGCTCTTAAACGGTCATTCTCTTGCTTGAGAATATCAAGCTGCATCATTTTTTCCCGATAAATCAATTCATTGGTTTTATATTTTTGATTTTGTTCAATGAGTTGTTGACGGGTCACCAGATTTTCTACTGCCCAGTCTATCGCTTTTTTGGGTGTTGTCGCCAAATATTGCAGCGGACTAACCATAGATTGCAAATAGCCACGAACAAATTCGAAGCTATTCATTTTATGATCAAAAAAAATCAACAGAGCAGAACAAAACAGCACCAGAACGAGCCGGTGCTGTGGAGAGGGTCCATGTTTAAATATGGGATTCATCGAGAATATGTCTTCTCTTTGCTATTAAATATTCGTGGTTAACACTCGTTTTCTAAATAAATAGCAGCTAGGCAACACAAACAATGCCGCATAAATGCTATTTATAACGAAAATTTACTCGTAGGCGAATAAATCCCCGCCATGCATATCAATCATTTCAAGTGCTTTACCACCACCACGAGCAACACAAGTTAGCGGATCATCAGCAACAACAACCGGAATACCAGTTTCTTCCATTAACAAACGGTCGAGGTCTTTTAACAAGGCACCACCACCGGTGAGTACCATACCACGCTCAGAGATATCTGATGCTAATTCTGGTGGTGATTGCTCTAACGCCACCATGATCGCACTAACAATACCCGTTAATGGTTCTTGCAATGCTTCTAAAATTTCATTGCTGTTTAGTGTGAAGCTGCGTGGCACACCTTCAGCAAGGTTGCGACCGCGAACTTCAATCTCAACTAACTCTTCACCCGGATAAGCTGAGCCTATTTCATGCTTAATGCGTTCAGCCGTTGCTTCACCAATTAAACTACCGAAGTTACGACGCACATAGTTGATAATCGCATCATCAAATTTGTCACCACCAATGCGAACAGACGATGAATAAACCACACCATTTAATGAGATAATACCAACTTCGGTCGTACCACCACCGATATCAACAACCATAGAGCCTGTTGCTTCTGATACTGGCATACCCGCACCAATAGCTGCTGCCATTGGCTCGTCAATTAAATAAACTTCACGCGCACCTGCACCAAGTGCCGACTCACGAATTGCACGACGTTCAACTTGAGTTGAACCACAAGGTACACAGACTAAAACACGTGGGCTAGGACGTAAAAAGTTATTGCTATGTACTTGTTTAATAAAGTACTGCAACATTTTTTCAGTTACAAAAAAGTTTGCGATAACCCCATCTTTCATCGGGCGGATCGCTTCGATATTGCCAGGCGTACGACCTAACATTTGTTTTGCTGCAGCCCCAACTGCAGCAACACTTTTAGAACCACCAGCTCTGTCTTGACGAATCGCCACTACCGAAGGTTCATTTAATACGATGCCTTGATCTTTGACATAAATAAGCGTGTTAGCCGTTCCTAAGTCGATCGAAAGATCATTAGAAAACATGCCTCTTAATTTTTTAAACATAAGGTCTCTATGTCCTTGGTACCTCACTACAGCAAGAAGGCTATAGCGTAATGAAATTATTTTTGTAATTGCCGCTAAACATACCGCAGACTTTACAAGATGTGATGCTTGTTTTGCAAAAAATGGCTGTTTTTTTCGTTTTTTTTTAACAAAGCGCCAAAAACTGACGAATTCTCAGTTAATTTCCAATTTCTCGCCAATAAATAATGCGATCGTTGCCGCGAAACAAACCAAACGTAATAGTTGCTGTTGGATTTTCATCAAAACCACCAGCGTTTACCCAATCATATTGCAACCATGTCGGCACTTGATATTCAAACTCAAGCGAACCTTGTTTATTGTCCTTTGGCGCAGAAAACCAAAATTCGTTAACGTCTGATAATGCCAAGACTCCGGAAGAAAACCTACCGGTAACAGAAGCGTTAGTATCACTTGTTTGCAATAAATCAGTGTTATCTAGATCAGCTAAGCGATATTGCCATTCAACTAAGCCGCCACTGCGAATACTACCAGTTTCATCTTTGCCTGTAATAATTGGCGTTGTGCAACTGTCATCTATATTTATAACAAAGCCATTGCCATCCCAATACTGAGTGTACATAGGTACTGGCAGATTTTCAGTTTCTGGGCCATAAGCATTATCAATTGCTAGGCGACCAAATTTTACGGTGAGGCTATTATCAATAGTGGCATCGACCATCAGTCGACCGGAAATGCTGGCCCCTGCAACACTCCCTTTGCCATAGTAAAATGGCGCATCGGGATTGTTTACCGCCAGTGCCGAGGTCTGGAGCAGGCCACGCATTTCAAGTGAG
>JBNKXM010000314.1:0-3296 GCA_050300315.1 Thalassotalea sp.
TGTGGTTAAGTGAGGTGCCGAGCGCATATATAGCGCTGAGTCATCTTTGGTATTATCTTGCGGTGATGCTTGTTGTTTGGCTCATGCTGCGCTGCTTTATTTCACTGCCACCAACTTATCACTATTTTTATGGATTGTTGATGATCATTAGTTGCTTGGCTTATTCACACTTTCAAGAAAATGAAAAAAATCATTGGCGAGTGAATGTGATGGATGTTGGTCAAGGCTTGGCGGTAATTGTTGAAGCGAACCATCAGGTACTCATTTATGATACAGGCGCTAGCTTTATCAGCGGTTTTTCTATGGCAGATGCCGTATTAGTGCCTTATTTGCGTTACCAGGGTTATCAAGCTATTGATACCTTGATCATCAGTCATGATGATAATGACCATGCTGGTGGCTTGGTATTACTCTCAGATGCGTTTGCTATTAAGCAACTGATATACAATCAAGAGGTTAACGCCAACAGTTGTTTGCAAGGTAGAGCTATTGTTTGGCAATTTTTAACCATTGAAATGCTCTCACCAACGATGCGTGTTGGACAAGATAACGATGATTCTTGTGTTGTCAGAATTTCTGATGGTCGGCGGCGAGTATTATTAACGGGCGATATTTCCGCTAAACTTGAACAGCAGTTGATAAATTCCAGTAATAGCTCACCAAAGCTTGCGAGTGATTATTTGATTGCGCCGCACCATGGTTCAAAAAGCTCATCTTCACTTGCCTTTATTAACGCAGTTTCTCCACGTGTTGCCATTTTTAGCGCCGGCTTTTTAAATCGCTGGCAAATGCCAGTAAGTACGATAGTTGCACGTTATCACAATCTGTCGATAAAAACCTATAATACCGCGAGCGATGGAATGATCCGCATTGATATTTCTAGCGACACGGCCAAGGTGTCGAGTTACCGCCAGCAGATCTTTCCGTTTTGGTTTGCCAATTAATTCATTTTGCTATCAGCATTAAAAAAATCATGGCTTGGTTGCAACGGCAATACAGGCTAAAATGGCTAAGTAATTCATTTTTAATATTTATGAGCAGTGAATGTCGACTGAGCTAAATCCAGCAGAAACAGAAATAACAGAGCAAAAAAAACCTAATACTTGGCAAAATTTTACCCGTTTAATGGGCTTTGCTAAGGTTTATAAAAAAGCCGCGATATTTGCGATATTTTGTATGCTAGGTTATGCGTCGATCGACGTTTACTTCTTGTCAAAATTACCTGCGTTAATTGATGAAGGATTAACAGGCAAAAATCCGCAATTTATGAAGTGGGCCCCAGTGTTTGTCATTGTTTGTTTTATTATTCGCGGCATATTTCATTTTCTCAGTAATTATTGTCTCGCTTGGGTTGGTAACAATGTCGTTGCCGATCTTAGGCAGAATATCTTTGAGCATGTGATGGCAATGCCTGTGGCATTTCATGATAAAACCTCGACCGGCACTTTGATCTCTAAACTGACCTTTGACACCGAACAAGTACTACAAGCCACCAGTAAATCTTTGCTTACTATGGTGCAACAAGGTGGCTTTGTTATCGGCTTGTTGGTGCTTATGTTTTGGCAGAGCTGGCAATTATCGGCAATATTTTTGGTGATAACTCCTGTGATTGCGGTGATAGTGACCGTAGTGTCCAGACGTTTTAGAGAAGTCAGCAAAAATATTCAAAATGCCATGGGTGAAGTTACTCGCGCCGCCGAGCAAACATTTAATGGTCATAAAGTGGTGTTAACATTTGACGGCCAAGAGCGTGAAAACAAACGTTTCGAGAAAATTAATAAGATCAATCGTCAGCAGCGGATGAAAATGGTTGCGACAAAATCAGCCAGTGTGCCGTTGATCCAAATTATCGCTTCGTTTGCGTTAGCCTTTGTTTTATATGTTGCAACGCTGGATAGTTTTGTTGAGCATCTAACCGCTGGGGTTTTTATGGGGGTGGTCACTTATATGACCATGTTGCTACGACCGCTAAAACTATTGACCAATGTAAATAGTGAATTTCAAAAAGGCATGGCAGCATCGATCAGTATTTTTGAACTGTTAGATGAGCAAGCTGAAAAAGATAACGGCACAGTGGCGATTAGCAAAGCCCAAGGAAAACTGGAATTTAAAGACGTTAGTTTTGTTTATCCAGGTGATGATAAACCATCGTTATCTGAGCTTAATTTTAGTGCTAATGCTGGTGAAACCGTTGCGTTGGTCGGGCGTTCAGGTAGCGGGAAATCTACCGCGAGTGCATTATTATTACGGTTTTATGATGCCACCAGTGGTAGTGTGCTTATTGATGGACAAGACATTACCACTTACAAACTAAAAGATATTCGTAAACAATTTGCTTATGTTTCTCAGCAGGTAGTGTTATTTAACGATTCATTAGCTAATAACATCGCCTACGGCATGCCAGAGGCAAGTCGAGAGCAAATTATTGAGGTGGCCAAAAAAGCGCATGTTATGGAATTTGCCGAGCATCTCCCCGAGGGATTAGACACTAATATCGGAGATAACGGTGCGTTATTGTCTGGTGGACAACGTCAACGGGTAGCCATTGCAAGGGCATTATTGTGTGATGCGCCGTTTTTGATTTTAGATGAAGCGACCAGTGCGTTAGATACTGAGTCTGAACGACATATTCAAGATGCGCTAGAAGAGTTACAGAAGAACAGAACCTCGATTGTGATAGCGCATCGTTTATCCACCATAGAAAAAGCCGATAAAATCGTTGTCATGGAACAAGGGAAAATTATCGAGCAGGGCACCCATCAACAACTGTTGGCGCAAGATGGTGCTTATGCGCAATTACATCGCTTTCAATTTGGCTCTTAGGATCTTGAGTTAATGCGATTAATCGAACAAGTTTGGTTTGAACAACACCCAGCAAAATGGCTGTTAGTGCCTTTGTTATTACCGCTATCTGGCGTATTTTGGCTGATGTCTGCGTTACGTCGCGCATGGTTTCGTTATCGCAAAGACGCAAGCATCAAGCTTGACTGCCCAGTGGTTGTCGTCGGTAATATTGGCGTTGGCGGTAACGGTAAAACGCCGGTTGTGCTGTTTCTTGTCGAACAACTTCAGGCACGAGGCATTAAAGTTGGCGTATTAAGTCGTGGCTATGGTGGTCAAGCGCCAAGTTATCCTTATCAATTAACTGCACAAAGCAGCGCCGTGGAAGCGGGCGATGAGCCGTTATTGATTTTTCAGCGCACCAATGCGCCTGTGGTCGTTGGTAGCGACCGAATTGTGTCGGCAAAGCAACTCATCGCATTAGGATGTCAAGTGATCGTCAGTGATGATGGCCT
>JBNKXM010000315.1:0-3293 GCA_050300315.1 Thalassotalea sp.
GGTAACTTCGTTGCAAGAATTACATATGCAATGTAAATAGCTTGTGCGCGATTGAGTTTGATTAGCTAACGGATAACTATCGCTGATAAAATGTTGGTGGTTTTCCTTAGCTAATAAACGTGATAGCGTAGCGCCAAGTAAAATGAAAATTATTAAAAGTTGTTGTGATGACAACTTTTTTGTTTTGAGAAGAAGATAACAAATGAATCAATTTCCAATGACAGTACAAGGCGCGGATGCGTTACGTGACGAGTTACATCATTTAAAAACAGTTAAACGTCCTCAAATTGTTGAAGCGATAGCTGAAGCACGTGAACATGGTGATTTAAAAGAAAATGCTGAATACCATGCGGCGCGAGAACAACAAGGTTTTTGTGAAGGGCGTATTCAAGATATTGAAGGTAAATTAAGTAATGCCCAAATTATCGATGTCACTAAAATCCCTAACACGGGTAAAGTGATTTTTGGTGTTACGGTGACTTTGCTAAATATTGATACCGATGAAGAAGTGAAGTACCAGATTGTTGGTGATGATGAGTCAGACATCAAACAAAATCGTATTTCGATTAATTCGCCAATTGCCCGTGGCCTTATTGGTAAAGAAGTTGACTCAGAAATTGAGATCAAAACTCCAGGTGGCGTAGTTGAATTTGAAATTATTGCCGTTGAACACATTTAAGTATTAACTCCACTTCATTTTGATTAACCACTTTAGCTATATTCTCTAGTCTAAGGTGGTTGATTTCTAATCTATTTTACAATTTCCCTACAATTTTGTATTTGCTAAGTACTTTTATTGCGGTTAGTTTTACATTTAGTAACCTTGTTCAGCTAGTGTTAATCTACTGCTAATTAGTATTAACACGTATTGGTTGACGCTCATTTAAATCAGGTAAGTGCCATTGAAGGAATTATTAGGCAAGTTTTGTCTGTGTGTGGTTGTAGCTGTGTTAACTGGCTGCACTTCGATGCGTTTGCAAGATTTTTTTACTGATTATACGCAGCAAATGGCGCAGACCCGTATTGCGATGCAGCGCGGTGAGTTTGACAAAGCCTTGTCATTTATTCCCAGCCATCAGGCGAGCCACAATGGCTATGCACTTTCGTTGCTCGAACAAGGTAGAGTGTTTTTTTTATCGCAAAATTGGTCAAAAAGTCAGGCGACATTCAACTCTGTATATCAGCAGCTAGAACAAGAGCGAGCAAAAGCAAAAATACAATTAAGTAAAGGCGTGCAAAATATTGGCGCTTTTGTCAGTAATGATAGTGCAATTGAATATCAAGTGCCGGCTTACGAGCAAAGTATGATGCATTCATATCAAGCGTTAAATTATCTGTATCAAGGACAGCTAGAGTCTGCATTAGTTGAGGTGCGGCGGGCAAACTTAGTGCAGCAACAAGCACTCGTTGCCAATGAACAAGAAATTTTTGATGCGCTTGATGATATGCAGGCTCAAGGCGTTGATGCTAATGCCTTAAATAACCTTTACTCATCGATGAACAAGGTTATAGGTGAGGTAAAAAATGGTTTTCAAAATGCTTATACCTTTTACTTATCTGGTTTGTTATATGAAGCATCAGGAGCGCTAAACGACGCTTATATCGATTACAAAAAAGCGTTAGAAATTTTTCCAAATAACCGTTATTTACAAAGTGATGTCATGCGCTTGGCGCAATTACTACATATGACAGATGATCTGACGGTGTATAGTCAACGATTTGCTGGTGGCGTGGCAAAGACACAGCCTAGCCAAAGTATCGTAGCTAAAGGCAATGAGGCTAATACAGGGGAGACTGGTGAGTTAGTCATCCTTTATGAGCAAGGCATGATAACCCCTCAGCGAGCAACGCGGTTAGATTTGCCGATTTCAACTCGTCACGGCGATATGCGTTTTTATAGCCTGTCATTACCAATTTATCAGCCAGCCATGAGTGATGATTCTTCTTTATCCGTTACTTTTCAACAATATAGTTATCAATCAGAGCCGATAGTCAAACTAGCATCATTAGCGGCAAAAACGCTGAAAGACAGGTTACCCGCTTTGGTGAGCAGACAAGTATTACGCTTGTTGGCAAAAGAGCGCGTGCGCAGAGAAATTAAACAAGAAGCGGGCGACATAGGCAATATTCTCGCTAGTTTATATAACCTAGCCTCAGAGCAAGCTGACACCCGTAGTTGGCAAACGCTACCAAGCACGGTTGATATTTTAAGGCTGAGGTTACCTGTTGGCGTACATAGCTTAATTCTCGAACATGGAAATGGTGCAACCACAGTTGATGCTTCAATCACTAAAGGGGGCATTACATTGATTAATTTGACCACAGTAGGTAGCTACACTGGTTATAAAATGATGGATTTATCCGGAGGTTACTAATGAAAAACGCAAATATTTACCGCACAGGCATACTCTTTTGTTTACTGACCATAGTTAGTTGTCAGCACAGGTCGTTACCCGTCACGTCGGGGATTGGCGCCGAATCTGTTACCAATGAAATTCCTCCCGCAACTTACCTAAGAATTGATAATCCTCAGCTTGCTGAAAGATTAACCATTAGTGATGTTAGTCACAGAGTGACTAATCAGTTATTGGAAGTGAACGTAGAGTTATCTAGCCAATATGACAAGTCGATGAAGTTGCAATATCACTTTAATTGGTTTGACGATCATGGTTTTGCCGTTGAGTCAGGAAAATCGCCATGGCAACCGCTAGAATTACATGGTATTCAGTCGACAATTATTCGTGGAGTAGCGCCGTCAGAAAATGCTACGTCATTCAATGTTTATGTGCGCGAGGCGAAATCAAATGCTTACCAATATTAATCGAAAAAGAAAGGATAAAACGATGAAAAACTTAACAGCTTTATTAGCGTTGTCGCTTATTGTTGCGGTAACGAGCGGTTGCGCCCAGCGCTCTGTTGTACAATATGGTGATGCTACCGCAGTAGAAACCACAGATATTAATTTTGGTTCGACTGATTTGCAAAAAGTAGCGAGTCAAATGACAGACTCGCTATTAGTTTCTCCTGTTGTTGGCACGTTAACAGAAAATAAACGGCCGGTTATTTTTGTTGAACGTATCAAAAATAAAACCAGTGAACATATCGACACCGAATCTATTACAGATTCTGTCTCAACTAAGCTACTGCGTTCAGGCAAATTTAGATTTGTTGATAGGAATTTCAATTGTAAATGTTGTACCTTTTCCTACAATGCTTGAAACACTCATTTTCCCCTTATGCAATTCAACCAATTCTTTGGTATACGTGAGCCCGATACCAGTACCCGTGTTAAT
>JBNKXM010000316.1:0-3285 GCA_050300315.1 Thalassotalea sp.
GAAAATATTTGAAGAAATTAAATCAACCTTTAATGTTCCTGTGATCACAGATGTTCATGAACCTTATCAGGCGCAACCTGTAGCAGAAGTAGTGGATGTTATCCAATTACCTGCATTTTTAGCACGCCAAACGGATCTTGTGGTTGCTATGGCAAAAACGAATGCGGTGATCAATGTTAAAAAACCTCAGTTTTTAGCTGCCCATGAGATGAAACACATCATTAAAAAATTCTCTGAAGCAGGTAATGAAAAAGTTATGCTTTGTGAGCGTGGTAGTTGTTTTGGTTACAACAATTTAGTGGTTGATATGCTGGCGATGGAAGAAATGAAAAGTTATGCGCCAGTGATTTTTGATGCCACGCATGCGTTACAAAAACCAGGGGGTAGAGCAGACTCTGCCGATGGTCGAAGAGCACAAGCTGCACAATTAGCGCGCAGTGGCATGGCGTTAGGTATCGCTGGCTTATTTATTGAAGCCCATCCAGATCCAACACTTGCTAAGTGTGACGGTCCTTGTGCATTACCTCTTGATAAATTAGCGCCATATTTAGCGCAAATGAAGGCGGTTGATGATTTAGTGAAAAGCTTTGAACCATTAATTACTGGCTAATTGTGCTGCCGTGCATCGCTTGTTTATGAAGTAAAAAAAAAGGGTGCCTAGAGAGCACCCTTTATTCTTTATGCGCGAGCATTTTCTTTCCTAGCTGGCCCTAGAGAAGCCAATAGGGGATAGTTAAGTAGCTGTTTGGTTGGGGAAACAACTGCTTAAAAAAGTTAGCGTATCGCAATTACTCAGCAGCTAGTGACACTTTAGCGACTAATTGCTTTTGTTCATTTTTAGTTGTGTTATTAACCGCAACTAAAGGTTTGCTTGCAACGTTATTTAATGTGAACGTTACTTTTAATTGTTCCATCGAGTTTGCTAAGTTAGCTTCTACTGATTTAACTAGTTCTACCGTATCAACTGGTTGTAATTGCGTTAATTGAGCTGTAGTTACGTTAGTAGTATTAGCGTTAGCGAATGTAGCAAATAATGCTACAGTTACTGTTGAGAGTGCTTTAAATAGTTTCATGGTCTTAGTACCTGTAAAAAATGTCAAATATCAAATAGATGTATTTGGACTTTTTCTTTTGCTCTCATGGTTGGATGCCTTCTTCGTGAAACATCCTATGCCTGCCTACTTGCTTATCATCATTGTAGGGTAAAGATGATGTCCTTCATCTACGGTGCTAATAATAAGTTAAAGCTGGCAAAATTAAAAATGACAATTTATAATCCTATTCATTAGTTTTTCTAATGAATGAAGCTTTATTTTTATTGTGTAGAGTATTTATTCAAAAAATTGTCATATTCATTAATTATAATAGGTGCTATTTTGGCTGTTAGATTACCTCCGCTCAACGCTTTAAAGGCTTTTGAGGCGTCTGCGCGCCAATTGAGTTTTACTCGTGCAGCTGAAGAATTATTCGTAACTCAAGCAGCAATAAGTCATCAAATTAAGTCGTTGGAAGAATATTTAGGCATAAAGTTATTTATGCGAAAAAATAGGGCGTTACTGCTTACGGAAGAGGGGCAGTCTTACTTTCTCGACATCAAAGATATTTTTAATTCGCTAAACGATGCGACAGAGCGCTTGCTTGCCCGTGGCGCTAAGGGGGCGATCACTGTCAGCTTACAGCCAAGTTTTGCTATTCAGTGGCTTGTTCCTCGGTTAAGCGTTTTTAATCAATTAAACCCGGATATCGATGTACGTATTAAAGCGGTGGATCAACCCGATAACTCACTTACTGAAGATGTCGATGTGGCCATTTATCATGGTCGAGGTCGCTGGCCTAAGGTGCATGCCGATCAATTACATACCGAATATATGGTACCAGTCTGCTCTCCTTTGCTATTGCAAGGAAGCAAGCCATTGAAAACCATTGAAGACTTTACCCAGCATACGTTATTGCACGATACCTCACGTCGAGATTGGAAACGCTGGTTTAAAGAAGCTGGCATTCGTGCGAACAATGTGAATCATGGGCCGATATTCAGTCACTCTGCTATGGTGGTTCAAGCAGCTGTTTATGGTCAAGGCATAGCGCTTGCGCAACGTGTGTTAGCAAAACCAGACATTGATGCGGGCCGTTTAGTGATCCCTGTTGAACATAGCTTAGTGAGTAAGAATGCCTTTTATATTGTCTGTCGAGAGAGTCAGGTGGACGTTGGTAAAATTGCCGCATTTAGAAACTGGGTATTAGATACCGTTGCGCAAGAACAAGCTGATGACGAGTTAGAAAATGCCACAGTCTGATCTAGTAACATCAGTTAACGTGTCTTGCATAAGCAATGATGCTGATAATGCTAAGGCATATGTGCTGTTTGCTCATGGTGCAGGTGCTGATAAGTCATCTGATTTTATGGCGCAAATGGCGCAAGATCTAGCTGCTCAGCAGGTGAGTGTATTACGGTTTAATTTTAATTATATGGATAAACGCTTACACGATGGTAAACGCTATCCACCGGATCGTATGCCTAAGCTTATTGACTGCTTTAATCAGGTGTTAGCTAATGTTAATACTAACTTGCCAATTTTTTTAATGGGTAAGTCAATGGGAGGGCGTGTCGCTGCGACATTGGCTGAGCAAGCATTAACTAAGGTTAACGGCGTTATCTGCTTAGGTTATCCGTTTCATCCTCAGAAACAGCCAGAAAAATTACGTTTGGCGCCGTTGCAAAATACTCAGTTGCCCGTATTGATCATTCAAGGGGAACGTGATGCATTAGGCAACAAAAGTGAAATTACTGGTTATTTAATGTCTCCTTTGTGTCAAATTGAGTATCTACCCGATGGCGATCATGATTTAAAACCAAGAAAGAAATCGGGTGTTAGTCATCAGGATAATTTGGCACAAGCGGTACAATTAATAGTGACGTTTATCAATGAAAAAATTTAATATAATGAAAGTTTGTTTAGTTTTTATTGCCCTTAGTGGGGGTTTTTCTGTATTATTCGGCGCTTGGTTGGCCCATGCGGGGCAAGGATTAGCGCTAATTGATAAAACGCGTCTTGTTACTGCTCATCATTATCAGGTTATTCATACACTTGCCGCTTTAATAGTGGTATTGACCGCGCGAGTAAAACCCGCTCGAGCATTAACTTTTTCCGCGTTACTGTTCGTTATTGGCATCATAGCTTTTAGCGGCAGTTTGTATTTAAAAACATATAGTGGCGTAGAAGATATAGGTAAACTCGCTCCGTTAGGCGGAGTAACATTGGCACTTGGCTGGTTGGCACTGGC
>JBNKXM010000317.1:0-3263 GCA_050300315.1 Thalassotalea sp.
GTCGTTCAACCACTTTGTGCAATACGAAGCGTTGACCAACAACGTCATGTTCAACAATCGGTATATGGGGTGCAACGGACCTTATTTTGTCATGGACTTTGAGTTCTGGCGATATTATTGCTTGTTGGCTATTAATCAGCTCTAGACCTTGTTGAGCCGAGTGCATCATAGCTTCAATATGCTTGATTAGTATTTCGCCTTCATGGCTTAAGGATAATTTACGCGTTGATCGATAAAGTAATGCGGTCCCCACTTGCTGCTCTAATTGGCCAATATGGTAGCTAACCACAGACGGTGAAAGGTTTAATGATTTTGCCGCAGCGCGAAATGAACCTAGTTTAACGACCTCGGCAAAGATTGCCATTGCGCGTAATTCATCAATCATAAGCATATTCTCAATTAAACTAAATTTTAGAACAATGAATCTTAATAATCCCATCTAGTTAAATTTATCGCAACTCATATACTGAATAAAACGCTTGAAGGGAAAAATGATGTCTTTAGTTATTGCCATGTGTCTATTTGCATTTTCAATGTCCATATCACCAGGACCTGTGAATTTGATTGTTTTATCGAGTGGCGTGAACCACGGAGCTCGTAAAACTATGCCCTTTGTATTAGGGGCTGTTGTCGGTTTTAGCTTACTGTTACTGGCGGTAGGATTGGGTATTGGTGAAGTGATCGGCCAAACCTCAGCATTATTAATGTTTTTCTGTTTAGCAGGTAATGTTTTTATTTTTTATCTCGGCATTAAGTTATTCTTTGCATCTGCTGATATTGCCCAGTTAGATGTAATGCTGCCAACCTTTAGCCAAGGGGTAATGCTGCAATGGCTTAATCCAAAAGCTTGGATTGCATGTTTAGCTGGGGTATCTGCATTTAACTTAGTGGTGGCTCGAAGTGATTTGTGGCTATTTGTTTGTTTATATTTTGTTGTTTGCTTAATATCTATGAGTAGCTGGGCATTGGCAGGTGATAAAGTCAGTGGTTATTTAACCGATCGCCGTCGTATACTGAAATTCAATAAAATAATGGGAGGCTTGTTAATGCTACTCGCATTGTATTTAGGCCTCTCATATTTTCTCTCATACGTACAGTCAATAGCCAGCTAAGTTAGCTTATAAGTAAAACTTAGCTGGTGGTACTAGAAATGTTGATGATGAAACTGTAAATGTTGATCAATAAAACTACTAATAAAATAATAGCTATGGTCATAGCCATCTACTTGCTTAAACGTTATCGGATAATTGTTTTTTTCTGCTGCAGAACGTAATGAAGCTGGCATTAATTGTTGTTCAAGAAATTCGTCATCACTTCCTTGATGGATCAACATTGGCACGGTTTGTTTGGCTGTCGCAATTAACTCGCTGGCATCATAATCTAGCCATACAGCAGGATCATCACCTAAGTAATGACTAAACGCTTTTTGGCCCCAAGGACAAGCTACAGGATGACAAATAGGGCTAAATGCTGATACCGATGAATAAAAATCTTGATTGCGCAACGCTAAGATCAATGCGCCATGACCGCCCATTGAATGACCACTTAATGCACGTTGTGTTGTCACTGGAAAGTGTTGTTCAATTAATTCGGGCAGTTCATAGCGGATGTAATCATACATTTGATAATGGGTCTGCCATGGTGCCTGCGTGGCATTGAGATAAAACCCTGCGCCTAAACCAAAATCATAATGGCCTTCAGCATCATCAGGTACTCCTTCACCACGTGGGCTAGTGTCAGCGGTAACTATCGCAATACCCAATTCTTCAGCCATCTTTAACGCCCCTGCTTTTTGCATGAAATTTTCATCGCTACAGGTTAATCCCGAGAGCCAGTAGAGCACTGGCACCCGATGTGTTTGAGTGGCACCAGAAGGTAAAAATATGGAAAAACGCATCTGACAATTAACTGTGCCTGAGTGGTGACTGTATTGCTTGAGCCAGCCACCAAATGCTTTGTGATGATTTAATAAGGTGATATTCATGTCATATTCCATGCACGTTAAAAGTGAACTACTGAGCGAATGCTTTTTCCTTGATGCATTAAGTCAAAGGCATCATTGATTTGCTCTAACGGCATGGTATGCGTAATGAAGTCTTGTAGTTTAAATTCACCGTTTAAATAGCGTTCAACATAATCAGGTAATTCAGAACGACCTTTAACCCCACCAAATGCGGTGCCGCGCCATACTCGGCCGGTAACTAACTGAAATGGGCGTGTTGAAATTTCTTTGCCAGCACCAGCAACACCAATGATGACTGATTCGCCCCAGCCTTTGTGACAACATTCTAATGCCGAGCGCATTACGTCAACGTTGCCTATGCATTCAAATGAGTAATCAACGCCACCATCGGTAAGTTCAACAATGTAATCTTGGATCGGTTGGTCGATATTTTGCGGATTAATACAATCGGTCGCGCCAAGTTTTTTGGCAAGTTCAAACTTATTCTCATTAATATCAATGGCGATGATACGCTTAGCTTTAGCCATTTGTGCACCGATTACAGCAGAAAGCCCTATGCCTCCTAAGCCAAAAATCGCAACGGTTGCACCTGGCTCAACTTTAGCGGTATTCATTACCGCACCCATACCTGTGGTAACGCCACAGCCGAGTAAGCATACTTCTTCTAATGGTGCTTGTGGATTAACTTTTGCGAGTGAAATTTCGGGTAACACGGTATATTCAGAAAACGTTGAACAGCCCATATAGTGATAGATGGGTTGACCATTTTGATAAAAACGCGTGGTACCATCTGGCATTAAACCTTTACCTTGCGTAGCTCTAATTTTCTGACAGAGATTGGTTTTACCCGATAAACAAAATTTACATTCTCCACATTCTGGTGTGTATAACGGAATAACATGATCGCCCACTTTGACGCTAGTGACGCCTTCGCCCACTTGTTCAACGATACCGCCGCCTTCATGCCCTAAGATTGCAGGAAAAATACCTTCTGGATCTTCTCCTGATAGGGTGAAAGCATCAGTATGACAGACGCCACTGGCAACAATTTTTACTAATACTTCGCCTGCCTTGGGCAACATAACATCGACTTCTTCAATCGATAATGGTTGATTAGGTCCCCAAGCAATAGCTGCTCTTGATTTGATAAATTGTTCGGTCATTTTGGCTGTCCTGTGCTCATATTTGTGTTGTTGATGGTGCAATTATGACGATTAATAGTGTAATTACCAAAGGGTTTTAATAAGTAGCCAAGGAAATGTTTCACTCATTCTATTTAATCGCTGCGGTGAATACTTGG
>JBNKXM010000318.1:0-3263 GCA_050300315.1 Thalassotalea sp.
ATCCGAGCTCTCACTAGCATCTCTTTCAAGAAATTTATCGCGCTCGAGGACTTTCACTACCTACCCACGGATACACAGAAAGATTTCTCGGTCTCGTTAAAGGCATTTCACGAAAACTCCAAGCTATGCTTCATTATTGGCAAAAGCGCAACTTCACGGTGTAGAAATAATCGCCTATCAGGCTACATTTGATAGGAACGACAATGAAATGACGTTAAAACTGGCAAAATCGCTTGACGTTATCATCAATTAATTGCGCTTTAAACAAACAAACCATTGACGAGACATAGTAAAACTTGCTAAAAAAGTGTGCTTGCGGATGAATAGCTTATTTATCTTAAATTTTTTTCACGCTAACTGATTGATTTATAATTTAAATTTAAATATTTATTGATTGTTTCTTGATTTTTATTCTCCACAACACAATATAGTCCTGATATTTCAGGTCTATTTATAATTGGCACTTGCAATCAAATATGATCAGTACATTAGATATTTGATTTTTTTAGCATTAGGAGACTTAGCATGCCAAACAAAAAAGCTTTAGGTATTTTGGCCTTAGCGGGCGTTGAACCGTACCAAGAACAGCCTAACGAAGAATACATGAACGCTAAGCAATTAGAGCATTTCAAGAAAATTCTTGAAGCTTGGCGTACCCAACTTCGCGAAGAAGTTGACCGCACCGTTACACATATGCAAGATGAAGCAGCAAATTTTCCTGATCCTGTCGACCGTGCAGCCCAAGAAGAAGAGTTTAGCTTAGAGCTTCGTACGCGAGATCGTGAACGTAAATTGATCAAGAAGATTGAGAAAACGTTACAGCTGATCGAAGATGATGATTTTGGTTTCTGTGATTCATGCGGTATTGAAATTGGTATCCGTCGCTTAGAAGCACGTCCAACAGCAGATCTTTGTATCGAATGTAAAACATTAGCTGAAATTAAAGAGCGTCAACTCGCTGGCTAATTTCTCACTCTCTGATGCCTAACATCATTAAGCGACCACCTTTATACCGTGGTCGCTTTGCTCCATCTCCCTCTGGTTACCTTCATTTTGGTTCTCTGATCACTGCGTTAGCAAGTTTTCTTGATGCACGCAAAAATCATGGTGTTTGGTTAGTTCGTATTGAAGACATAGACCCACCAAGAGAAAAACCGGGAGCAAGCACTGTCATTCTCAAAACCCTAGAAGCCTATGGTCTGCATTGGGATGAGCAAGTGCTATATCAAAGTAGCCGTACTAAAGCGTATCAACACGTTATCGATGAACTGTTTAGTAAACAGCAATGTTATTATTGCCGATGCACTCGAGCACAAATTAAAGCCATTGGCGGTATTTACCAAGGACATTGTCGTGATTTATCACAACCAGCAACAAACAGTGCCATTCGCGTAAAAAATAACGTTGGTGTTAGTGAGTTTGACGATCTGATTCAAGGTCATGTTTGTGATGACCTAGCATTAGCGCATGAAGACTTTACTATTTTTAGGAAAGATGGCTTATTTGCCTATCAGCTAGCGGTCGTCGTTGATGATATCTACCAGCAAATTACGCATGTGATCAGAGGGTGTGATCTGCTCGCCCCGACATGTCGGCAACTCAGTTTTTATCACCTGTTAAATGCCAAGCCGCCTGTGTTTGGTCATATTCCGTTGGCCGTTACCGATCAAGGTTATAAATTAAGTAAACAAAATAAAGCTCCCGCAATCGACATTAACAATCCTCAGCCATTATTGCTGTCAGCATTAACGTTTCTTGGCCAACAGCCACCAAAAGAATTACTCAGTTATTCTTGTGAGCAAATTATTGATTGGGCAATCGCTCACTGGCAACTTGACCAAGTTCCTAAGCGGCATCAAATAGAAATTTGCTAGTTTTTACACGTTTCATCGATAAAACTACTGATACTGCTGTTTTTTCATTCTCTTTTGCCTCTCACTGTTATATTATTGCCGCAAAAATTTTTAGTAGTTTTAAGGCGTACCACCATTAAAAGCGTGATCAATTTGTGTAAAAAAATTTTAGGTAAGAAGCCATCGGAAAAACCATCCGCTTCTGACAGTTTACAACCCCAAGTTTATACAAGAGATCAACACCCCGTTTCTCGCAGTTTACTCAGTGCCAATGCACTTAAAGTGTTATATCGCCTAAATAAAAGTGGTTACGATGCGTATCTTGTCGGTGGTGGTGTTCGCGATATTATACTTGGGCTATCGCCAAAAGATTTTGATATTGCAACCAATGCCACCCCGGAACAAATCAAAGCATTATTTAGAAATTGTCGTTTGATCGGTCGAAGATTTCGCCTAGCGCACATTGTTTTTGGTAGAGAAATTATTGAAGTGGCAACATTTCGCGGTCACCACGATTCTGCACCAAAAAAACAACAAAATTGCCAAAAAACCTCGAAACAAAGTGAACATGGCATGTTGTTGCGTGACAACATCTACGGTTCTATCGAAGAAGATGCCGAACGTCGAGACTTCACCGTTAACGCACTGTATTATTCAAGCGCTGACTTTAAAGTGTATGACTTTGCTAATGGTTTAGGCGATGTCAAAAACCGTATCATCCGCTTAATCGGTGATCCTGAAACCCGTTATCGTGAAGACCCCGTTCGTATGTTACGAGCAATACGCTTTGCCACCAAATTAGACATGCAAATCAGTCCTGAGACTGAACAACCTATTCGTCGATTAGCACCTTTGCTCGAAAACATTCCACCAGCACGAATGTTTGAAGAGTTTTTAAAGTTGTTTTTATCTGGTAAGGCTTTAGCAAATTATCAGCAATTAAATCACTATCAATTATTTAGCTATTTCTTTCCAGCGGTTGAGCAAGCAGTACGCAATCAAGATTCGCCATTTATCGCAAATTTTATTGAGCAAGCACTGAACAATACCGATAGTCGTATCAATGAAAATAAACGCGTCACCCCAGCTTTTTTATTTGCCGCACTGCTTTGGTATCCGCTAGAAAAACAGGTTAAGCAGCTTCGCCAACAAACGCAATTGACACCGCAAGATGCATTTTTTAATGCGCTCAGCGAAATCATGTCTGAGCAGCAACGCAGTATCGCGATTCCTAAGCGCTTTCAGGCAGTGATGAAAGACATCTGGATACTACAAGATAAACTCAGTAAGCGTGACGGTGCAAAAGATGTACTCGAGTATAGGACAGAAGGATACTTGCCAGAGACTATGGTCAATTTCCTCGCACTCATTGGCTGGAATCCAGGCGATGAACAAGAAGTATTCACGAAA
>JBNKXM010000319.1:0-3262 GCA_050300315.1 Thalassotalea sp.
TACTCCTGCACCTTATTTTGATCTGATTGAGAAAGAGCAAATTAAAATCGAAGAATGGTCAAGTTATGATGGTATTTACCAAGGACTTATTAATAATCGGCTTGACGCAGCATATATGAATACACGAATAGCAAACTATTATTGGAAAAATAAAGTGAATGGAGATGCGCTTTCCCCCGTAGTTGCTGATATGGATTTACCTTATATTGAAGATTATTGGTATTTTTCTTCAATACGCTATCCCAGTGTTGTCGAAGAATTTCAGTCTTTCATCAAAAAGAACGAAAAACTAATTAACGCGTTGAAATTAAAGTATCAATTTGATTGAGACGTTATGTCGCAAAGTGATATTAAATAAAAAATTTTGAAAAGAGCTGCTTAGTGGCGTGAAATAAATCATCCAAGATTTAGCTTTGTTAGACAAACAGAAAGTGAGCCTAAGCTCACTTTATAATATCGCTATTACCAACCTAAAGTCATTAGGCGAGAATTTGCACTTCATCATCAATAATTCGGGTTTGATAACTATTGACGGTTAAGCTGTCGTTATCTAAACATTTGCCTGTACGCAGAGAATATCGTTCTTTGTATAACGGTGAGGCCACATAGAGTTCACCATTGTCGTCGCCGACAATCCCTCGATATAAAACGTTGGCTTTGCCTGCAGGATCCCAATTAGTGATACTAAACGCTTGATCGTCTGCGGTATGAAAAATGGCAATTTGTTGGTCATTTTCCAGTAGCGCGCAGACGCCAGAATTTTTCACTAAATCTTGTTTTTTACAAATGGTTCGCCAGTTATGTGTTGTGGTCATTTTACACTCCTTATCTCGCTATGCCGATGTTAATTCGGTTTGTTGCTCATCAATGGTGACTGTGTCGATAAGCAAACCAGACGCTGCTTTTTCAGTTAACGTTGCTGGGCGAATTTGCTCTCGTTCGCTGACAAAATGTATGCTGCTATCAGTTTTGTCAGAGTTAACAAATTGTCTAAAACGTTTTAATTGCTCAGGGCTTTCGATGGTGGTTTTCCATTCACATTGATAGCTGGCAACCACTGCGGCCATTTGTTTTTCTAATTCATCATTGATACCAAGATGATCATCAATCACTACTTTTTGCATGTAGGCTAAGCCGCCTTCAAGGTTCTCTAACCATACTGAGGTACGTTGTAATCTGTCTGCCATTCGGACATAGAACATTAAATAGCGGTCGATATATTTCACTAATGTTTGATCATCAAGATCGGTAGCAAACAAATCCGCATGACGAGGTTTCATACCGCCGTTACCGCTGACATATAAGTTCCAACCGTTCTCTGTGGCGATTACACCGATATCTTTGCTTTGCGCTTCGGCGCATTCACGAGTACAGCCTGAGACAGCAAATTTAACTTTATGCGGTGTTCTTAAGCCTTTGTAGCGATTTTCTAAAAATATCGCCATCGACATGCTGTCTTGCACGCCGTAACGACACCAAGTACTACCAACACAAGATTTTACCGTGCGTAATGATTTACCGTAGGCGTGGCCAGTTTCCATGCCAGCTGCGATCAATTTCTCCCAAATATCAGGTAATTGGTCGACTCTTGCCCCAAATAAATCTATGCGTTGTCCGCCGGTGACTTTGGTATAGAGATTATATTCTTTAGCAATTTCACCTATAGCGATGAGTTTATCTGGGGTGACTTCACCACCTGGCATACGCGGGACAATTGAATAAGTGCCGTCTTTTTGCATGTTACCAAGGTAGATATCATTGGTATCTTGCAGAGGTAGATGGTCGGTTTGTAAAATATAGTCATTCCAAATGGACGCGAGAATAGAGCCGACAGCTGGTTTGCAAATTTCACAGCCAATGCCTTGTCCGTGTTTGTCGATCAAGGTATCAAAGTTACGAATTTTCTCTGCTTTGATGATATGAAATAACTCGGTTCTGCTATAAGGAAAGTGTGAACAGATATCTTTTTTAACTTCCAAGCCACGTTTCGCAAATTCATTGTCGGCAACATTTTTCAATAATGCCGCGCAGCCGCCGCACCCGGTACTGGCCTTAGTGCATGCTTTGATACCACTAATATCTGTGTTGCCGGCATCAATTGCGTTAATAATATCGCCTTTAGTGACATTTAAGCATGAACAAATAGTTGCTGTGTCAGGCAGTGCATCTACCCCTAAAGTGGGCTTTTCACCACTTGAAGGTAAGATCAGCGCATCTGGGTTTTCAGGTAAATCAATGCCATTTAATGAATATTGTAATAACGCATCGTATTCACTGGTGTCCCCCACTAATACAGCGCCTAATAAATGCTTACCGTCTTGGCTGACCACGATTTTTTTATAAACCATAGCTCTATCATTTTGATAGGTATAACATTGAGCGCCTGGGGTTTTTGCATGGGCATCGCCGATTGAACCAACTTCCACGCCCATTAGCTTTAACTTGGTACTCATATCGGCGCCGGTGAAGGTCTCTTCTCCACCTTGTATATGGCTAGCTGCTACTTTTGCCATGCTGTAACCTGGCGCGACCAAACCAAAAATAAAGTTATTCCATAGCGCACATTCGCCAATGGCGTAAATATCTTTATCTGACGTTTGACAATGGTTATTTACTACGATGCCACCACGTTCGCCTAATGTTAAATCAAACTCTCTTGCTAAGTTATCGTAAGGGCGAATACCGGCAGAAAATAAGATAACATCGGTTTCAAGAAAGCTGCCATCGGCAAATTCCATGCGATGCACACAGGTTTGGCCATCAACAATTTGTTGCGTTGCTTTTTCAGTGTGTACACTTACCCCGAGGGCTTCGATTTTTTTTCTTAGTAATTGACCGCCAGATGTGTCGAGTTGAACCCCCATGAGCTGAGGAGCAAACTCAACAACATGAGTTTCTAATCCCAGCTCTTTTAAAGCGTTTGCCGCTTCTAAACCTAATAAACCACCGCCAACAACGACACCTACTTTACCGCTTTGTGCTGACGCCTTGATTTGTTCGAGATCGTCAATGGTGCGATACACTAAGCAATGTTCACGTTCTTTACCCGGAATAGGAGGAACAAATGGATAAGAGCCCGTTGCTAGTATCAGTTTATCGTATGAGAAGTCTTGTCCTTGCTCAGTAGTCACCGTTTTGTTTGATTTATCAATACTGGTCACTTTGGCATTGAGATGAAATTCTACGCCAAGTTTTTGGTACGCATCTGGTGTAGTTAATGCTAAATCATCGGCAGTTTTTCCAGCAAAATATTCAGATAAAT
>JBNKXM010000320.1:0-3239 GCA_050300315.1 Thalassotalea sp.
TATTACCCAACGAGCCCCACAGAAAATATGGGGCTATGAAGGAGTAATGAGTTATCGTTTTTCAGATGAATTTAATATTGCTGCAACCTACAGCTACGTTGAAGGTAAACACCGCAATACTGATATCTACATAGGCGGCAGACAAATATCAGCGCCTAAAGGAACCATAGTTGCCAATTGGACACCTAGTGAACAAGCCAAAATATCAGTAAGTTACCTGCATGTTGATGACAGAAAGCGATTTAAGCGCAACGAGAATAACAAATATACTGGTGACCAAGGTGCCGTTAATGGTTATGACATAGTAAACGTTAACGGGAGTTACGATTTTGGTCAGTGGTCCGTATTTGCTGGTATTGAAAACCTGTTTAATCGTGATTATTTCCCGGTACGTTCTCAAGCATTAACTTATAAAGCGTTTAATGTTAAAGGCTTAGGAACCACAGTTAATCTAGGCGTTAATTACAAGTTTTAATGTATCTCGTTTGTTTGTCACCCAAAGCAAGATAGCCAGTTGCTATCTTGCTTGCTAACTTTTTATTGAGAATTTGTTTTGCTCAAAATTTACCTCAGACGTTTCCACCTATACCTAGCAATTGTTAGCGCCTTTTTTTTAGTTAACCTGAGTCTCTCTGGAGCAATATTATTATTTGCCAAAGATATTCAAGCGTTAATCAGTCCTGAACACTGGCTAATACCAAGTGACTATTCACAGCAGCAGCCGCTTGCTTTATCTCAGTTAGTCAAAAAGCTTGAATTAACAACAAACAAGCAAGTAAAAATAATTGAGCAGGCTGAATACCCAACACAGGCTTGGTCGGTAGTTTTAGCAAATAATAGCTTCCTAAATATAAACCCTTATAACGGTGAAATATTACTTGAGCACAGGTTTTACGACACCCTATACGGCTTCACTATGGCTTGGCATCGTTGGTTATTGTATGTCACTAACGCTAAAGAAAGGCCCCTGCAAGTCATTGTTTCTTGTGCCAGTTTAATTTTGATCGTCGAGATATTACTTGGCTGCTATTTATGGTTAAAACCAAAAAACAGATTAAAACGCTTAAAAGTAAAATGGCGTAGCAAACGCAAAACACGCTATTATCAATTGCACGGCACCCTTGGCACACTCTGTTGCATTCCGTTGATATTAATTGCTTTTTCCGGAATGGCTTTTCATTGGCAAGCTCAAACTAAACAAATAATTGAATGGTTAAGTATGAGTGAAGTGACATCCCCCAACTTTACCCATCAAGCAATTACTAAACAACCGGCTTACCAACTAGACAAAGCCTTTAATAATGCTCACGCTGCTTTAAAGGCAAGTAAGGTGTATCGTATCTATTTACCGCAGAAACCTAACGAACCACTAAAACTTAGATTAAAAATGCCACAAGAAAGTCACGCTAATAGTTGGAGCTGGGCAAATCCTTATACTGGCGAAGTATTAGGGCAATTTGATGCAAGCCAAACAAGCAGCGCCACCCAAATATGGCATTTTAAATATAAATTTCACATTGGTGAATTCATTCATTGGTCAGTGAAGTGGCTGTGGTTATTACTCAGCCTATTACCAAGTTTTTTTGTGATTACTGGGATTTATTTGTTTTTAAAACGACGCTAATTTTCGATGCTCAAATATTAAGATATTAACGATAATAACCTGATACTTATTTTATTTAAGTCGTTAACGTTATCCGTTTTGCAACGTCTCAAACTTGCTATTTCATTTGATGAGGTATTTAAATAAGTCATAAGTTCACCCTTTCAGATTTTGCCGTTCAATTTTACTTTAGCTGATACACGAATACTGATAGAGTCTCGATCACTTACTTTGAAAGCTTTATCATGTGCTTGATTCTTTCATTTACTTAAAAAACTGCTTTAATTACGGGCCAAAAAATACGGATGACAAACATTCAATCATCACTTAGTCATAGCATGGAACAACAGCCAACAATTCTCTGGCACGATTATGAAACCTGGGGTGTATCACCTAAATACGATAAACCTGCTCAGTTTGCAGGTATTCGTACAGATGTCGACTTAAACATCATCGGCGAGCCTGAGATGTTTTATTGTCAGCCTCCGCAGGATTATTTACCACATCCAGAAGCTTGTTTGATCACTGGCATTACCCCGCAAAAGGCGCTTAAAGACGGTTTACACGAAGCGGATTTTGCCGCGCGCATCCATGCATTGTTTTCCACGCCAAATACCTGTGTTGCTGGTTATAACAACATTCGTTTTGATGATGAAGTAACACGTTACCTTTTATACCGTAATTTTTACGACCCATATGCGCGTGAATGGCAAAATGGCAATAGCCGTTGGGATATTATCGATATGGTGCGAGCTTGTTATGCACTGCGCCCCGAAGGTATTGTCTGGCCGACGGTATTAAATGAAGAAACAGGTGAAGAAGTTGTCAGCTTCCGTTTAGAGCTATTGACTAAAGCGAATGGTATCAGCCATGAAGCTGCCCACGATGCAATGAGTGATGTCTACGCGACCATTGCCATGGCTAAACTTATTAAAGAAAAACAACCTAAGCTTTATGAGTTTATTTTTAATTTACGTAATAAAAAGCAAGTGAGTGAATTGATTGATGTTTACAATATGACGCCAGTTGTTCATACATCAAGCAAAATACCTTCGGTTCACGGTTGTACTAGCTGGTTTGCGCCAGTTGCTTATCATCCCGTTAATAAAAATGCAGTTATTACGGTAGATTTAGCAAGAGATCCAAGCCCGCTATTCGAACTTTCGAGTGAGGAAATAAAAGCACGTTTATACACTCGCTATGATGAATTAGCCGAAGATGAACTGCCTATTCCGGTCAAATTAATACATGTAAATAAATGCCCAGTAATTGCCCCAGCGAAAACCTTGCTTCCTGAAAACGCCGCTAGATTAAAAATCCCACGTGAATTATGTTTAACGCATTTAGCACAACTTAAACAGCACTTAGAGATCAGAGATAAGTTAGCGGAAGTCTTTGCTAACGATGATTATCAAGACGAACGACCAGATCCAGAACAAGCACTGTACGGTGGTAATTTTTTCTCTCATAGTGATAAAGCGCAAATGGAAATATTGCATCAATTAGATCCGATGCAAATCGCTCATCATCCATTCACATTCCAAGATGATCGATTGCCAACCTTACTGTTTAGGTTTCGCGCAAGAAATTATCCGTTCACATTAACCAATGATGAGCAACAGCAATGGCAAAATTA
>JBNKXM010000321.1:0-3234 GCA_050300315.1 Thalassotalea sp.
CGTTATACCGATGTCGCAGGGGTTAGTGATAAAGCCGATCAAGCGTGGAAACTTAGCCTGGCACAAGGTAAGTTTTTACCTGAAGACGACATCATGCAACCGCGTAACTACGCCGTGTTAGGCTCAACACTAAAACGTGAGTTGTTTGGTAATTCAGTTGCCGTTGGACAAAATATTCATGTTGGCAGTCAGCGTTTTAGAATTGTCGGCGTACTCGCCCCAAAAGGCCAATTTATCGGCCAAGATCTCGATGATATGATTTACATTCCCGCAGCAAAAGCAATGCAGTTATTTAATCGGGAAAGTCTAATGGAGCTTGATTTATTTTATCAGCCTGGCTTGCCTGCCCAACAGGTTGCTAAAACCATTAAAACTAAGCTGATACAACGTCATGGACTGGAAGATTTCACGCTAATCACACAAGATGACATGCTTAAAAGCCTTGATAACATTCTTGTTATTATCAAACTCGCTGGCTCTGGGCTTGGCTTAATATCACTTGTCGTTGGCGCCGTTGGTATAGCCACAATAATGACAATTACTGTCACCGAACGTACCAGTGAAATTGGCTTACTAAGAGCTGTTGGTTTTTCATCGACCAATATTCGAAATTTATTTTTAGCCGAAGCCACGCTACTTGCGATGTTTAGTGGGTTAATTGGCTACTTGGTGGTTTTAGTCGTTTTGATCATCGCAAAATTACTATTTGTTGATGTTCCCGTTACCCTTAATCTTTCAGTGCTATTGTTAGCGATTGTATTTTCTGCGCTCGTCGGCTTGTTAGCCGGTATTTATCCCGCCTTAAACGCCGCAAAACTCACCCCGATTGAAGCATTGCGCGCCGAATAAACGCTCGCAACTAACAAGCTAATAATTTAGCGGTTTGACAAAATTGCAGAAGTTATCTAAACCTAAATGAATTAAACCAATAAGGTTTAATGATACTCAAGGATTAATCACTATAAGGACGTTCACTATGAACAAATTTTATGCTGCACTACTCGTTTCTTTATCTATGCTGGCTTATCCATCCATAGCCGATGATAATAACCAAGCTAATAACTCACCCAAAACCACGATACAAATGCCGATTGAAGTTAATATTAATCAAGCAGATGTTGATACCTTGACCTTATTAAAAGGCATTGGAAAGGCTAAAGCTCAAGCAATAATTAGCTATCGAGAACAGCATGGCAAGTTCACCGCCGTTGAAGATCTAATGAAAATCAAAGGTATTGGTGAAAAAATTGTCTTAGCAAACAAAGATCAGCTTAAAATCTAATCATGAGATTTCTCTAAGGCTTATAAGGTACCAAACGAAACATCTTTGGTACCTTAATATCAGCAAAAGCCAGTCAACATTCAGCACAACTCCTGATATAATTTGTCGCAACTCGATGATAATTAGCGTAACAATGAATTATATCCCTCTATCTGAATTTAAATATGCCTGGATTTTTAGACATAAAAGTCTGCCACTTGAAGCAAAGTCAATCGACAAAATAAAACCAATGTCTGAGCAAAGAGCCATGGTGTTATGGGATAGTTTTATCAGTAAAACAGCAGATCACCCTGATTTTTTTAAAGCGAGTGATTGGCCAAGCGATAAGAAAACATGGCTCGATAACGGCAAATGGCAAGGCCTTTGGGAGAGTGATGACAACGACTTACCGCAAGCGATCACAGAGCATCTTCAGTGGGACAATAATACTGTGGTGTATTATTGCATTAACCGCAAACAAGTAATTGAAACTACATGGGAAAACTTCAAGCACTGTTGGAAAAACTTACTTTTTCTTGATGATGGTACTCTGTTGATCGGCAAAAAACGCAAGGAAGTTGTGCAATTCCAATCCAATGGGCAATTTAAAGTGGGTACTAAGCAATAATCCCCACTAAAGCTAAAAATACAGGGTTAATTTCACCCCTGAAAAAACATTATTTTCTGCTCGCCAATACTCACCATCAATGTGGCGATAACGACTAAAAGCTTCAACAGCTAAATGATTAAACTTGATGCCAAATCCAGCGCCGATAAAAGCATCAATATCATTTTGCCCATCATGGCGATGACGAGAATCCCCAAATAACACATCGGCCGCAAGTTCAGTTAACCCTAGCCCTTGATCGTTTTGGTATGGCGGTTCGTCTTGTTCTTCGTCGCGGTCTTGCAACAACCACTCACCTAGGTCAACACCTATTTCACCATAAACAAAAACATCGGAGAAGTAGCCAAATTTTCCGCCCATCTCCCATGCGACATAGGGTTGTTGACGATGAAAAGTATCAGTCACTCTGGCGCTACCGATCACGGTATTAACGGCGAAACCAAATCCTGTCATCGGATCTACCGTTAAAATTTCACTGCCAAAACCATTAAGATAATCATCACCGTTAACTTCTTGTTTAACAAAAAAGCCAAGCTTACTTTCGGAAGATGCTTGTACGACTGTGCTGATAAATAATAGAAAAACGACAAGTAAACGCTTCATATATGACACACTAATCAATCAGTAATGTCTCATTATCGCAAACTCGCCTGTACAAGATCCGTTGCTAAAATGTTAGTAAGTGTAAGGATAGAGTTTTGTGTTCAACTAAAAACGCTTATTCAGCGCTTTTTTCACTGTCGAGTTGTTGCTGATAAGCCGATAAATCATCTCCGGCTAACAGTACTGCCAACCAGCGGCCTTCTTTTGAGTTTTCCAGTGCAATTTTAATGATCATAGTTAATGGTACGGATAACAACATGCCGACAGTACCGAGCAACCAGCCCCAAAAAATCAATGAAAGAAAAACCATTAAGGTAGACAAACCTAGGCCTTTACCTAAGTATCGAGGTTCAACAGCATTGCCCATCACGGTATTAATCACCACATAGCCTAGACCAATAAATCCAGCGTGCGCAGGACCTAATTGTAAGACAGCTAATGACATTGCAGGCACAGCAGCAATTATTGAACCGATATTAGGAATATAATTAAGTAAGAATGCCAATACCCCCCACAGCAGTGGAAAATCAAGGCCAAGCGCCCACAACATCAAAGAGACCAAGGCTCCGGTCGCGATACTCACTAAAGTTTTGATCGCAAGATAGTTATTAACAGATGAAAGAAACCTATCGATTTGACCGATACGCATTTGCGGATCGTCAAACGCGAGATGTAACTTTTGCGACATTGCTGGTGCTTCAAATAGCATAAAAATCACGGTAATGATGATCAAAAATAAGTT
>JBNKXM010000322.1:0-3229 GCA_050300315.1 Thalassotalea sp.
ATCATCCATTTTGCTTATTTGATAAGCATTCTGACGGAAAAATATTAATGGATGAATATAATATTCCAGAGCGTTACCTTAACACTATCATGTCACCTTGGGTCGCTAAGCGCTTACATGAATTTAAGGGTGATATTACCAAATTTGAAGTGGTTAAAGTTTATCCTTCTATCTTAGATCAAGTGGCGATCGCAAAAACTGAACCTGGTGATGATAATAACCAAGATATCTCAGCGTTAGTGGGTAAAGTCGATATTCGACAACTTGAGCATTTTGCTCAAAACGACCCTGACGCGTATAGCTATTCTGGTGCATTATGTCGGGCAAACCAAGGGTTAATGGAGTTTGTTGAGATGTTTAAAGCGCCAATTAAGGTCTTACATCCATTACTCACTGCGACACAAGAAGGTAACTACAATCCAACCGAAGGCTTATCTGCTTTACCTTTTGATGGTATTTTGCTCGCTCATTCAAACGAATCAGAATGGCAAACGTTTAGAAACAATAAAAACAATGAGGCATTCTTAGATCGCGTTTATATTGTCAAAGTACCTTACTGTATGAGGGTTTCAGAAGAAGTCAAAATATACAAAAAATTAATTAATAATAGTGAATTACATGACGCTCAATGTGCGCCTGACACCTTAGAAATCTTAGCCCAATTCTCTGTCCTATCTCGCCTTAAAGAGCCAGAAAACTCTAGTATCTACTCAAAAATGCGAGTGTATGATGGCGAAAGTTTAAAAGATACCGATCCAAAAGCTAAGTCGTATCAAGAATATCGAGATTATGCCGGTGTTGACGAAGGAATGTCAGGGTTATCAACGCGTTTTGCGTTTAAAATTCTATCTCGTGTCTTTAACTTTGACCACATGGAAGTTGCAGCCAATCCTGTGCACCTATTCTATGTGTTAGAGCAACAAATTGAACGAGAACAACTCCCTAAAGAAACCGCTGAACGTTATCTAGAGTTTATTAAAGGCTACTTGTCTCCTCAATATATTGAGTTCATCGGCAAAGAAATCCAAACCGCGTACTTAGAATCATATTCAGAGTACGGTCAAAACATCTTTGACCGCTACGTCACTTATGCGGATTTCTGGATCCAAGATCAAGAATATCGTGATGCCGAAACGGGCCAACTCTTTGATCGTGAAGCGTTAAACAATGAGTTAGAAAAAATTGAAAAACCAGCGGGGATCAGTAATCCAAAAGACTTTAGGAATGAAATTGTTAACTTTGTTTTAAGAGCAAAAGCCAATAACAATGGTCAAAATCCTGTGTGGACCAGTTATGAAAAACTCCGTACGGTTATTGAGAAAAAAATGTTCTCAAATACAGAGGATCTGTTACCGGTTATTTCGTTTAATACCAAATCGTCTTCTGAAGACAAGAAAAAACATGACAACTTTGTTGAGCGCATGATGAGTAAAGGCTATACCAAAAAACAAGTCAGACTCTTGTCTGAATGGTATCTTCGTGTAAGAAAATCTTCATAAAGATAAAACCCTAGCAGTATAGGTGAGGTAGTCAATATGACCAATTTTATCGACAGAAGGTTAAACAGTAAGAATAAAAGTACTGTCAATCGCCAGCGCTTTATTCGTCGCTATAAATCGCAAATTAAAAAATCGGTTGAACAAGCGATAAATAAGCGTGGCGTAACAGATGTTGACAGTGGTGAAAGTATCACGATTACGAAAAAGGATCTCAGTGAACCTGTATTTCATCAAGGAAAAGGTGGTATTCGTGATCGTGTTCACCCTGGCAATGATCAGTATTCTGAAGGAGATAAAATTAAACGCCCTCCTCAACAACAAGGAAAAGGAGGCGGTCAAGGTGAAGCGAGCAATACCGGTGAGGGAGAAGATGATTTTGTCTTTTCGATTTCAAAAGAAGAGTATCTCAACCTACTATTTGAAGATTTAGAGCTTCCTAATTTAGAAAAAAATCAATTAGATAAACTTATCGACTACAAAACAGTGCGCTCTGGCTATTGCGCCGAAGGCGTGCCGTCCAATATCGATATTGTAAAATCGTTACAAGGCTCAATTGCTCGTCGTATCGCGATGACGTCTAACAAACGTAAGCAATTGAAAGAATTGCAGCAAAGCCTTATTGCTCTTGAAAATGATACACATGATCATGTTAAAGAGATCAAATCAATAAAAGCTCAAATTAAAAAATTAGAAAATAAAATTGCGAAAGTCCCGTTTATTGATACCTTCGACTTACGATTTAGAAACTATGCTAAACAAGCGGTTCCTACATCTAAAGCAGTAATGTTTTGTCTAATGGACGTCTCAGGTTCAATGGATCAAGCTACTAAAGATATCGCCAAGCGCTTTTATATCTTGCTGTATTTATTTCTCACTAGAACATATAAAACCATAGATGTTGTCTACATCCGCCATCACACTCAAGCAAAAGAAGTTGATGAACAAGAGTTTTTTTATTCGCAAGAAACGGGTGGCACCATAGCGTCTAGCGCTTTAGAGTTGATGGTCAAAATCATAAAAGACAGATATAACCCAAGAGAGTGGAATATTTACGGAGCGCAAGCATCTGACGGTGATAACTGGGCTGATGATTCCCCGCACTGCCGTGATTTAATGACGAAACAAATTTTACCTGTTGCACGTTATTTTGCCTATATTGAGATCACCCAACGGGCACATCAAACCTTATGGCAATATTATTCACACGTTGCCGAGCAACATCCACATTTTGCTATGCAACACATCAAAACTGTGGAAGATATCTATCCAGTATTTAGAGAGCTATTTAAACGAAATAGCAAGCAAGTCGCTTAAGTGGTTTAGAGGGTATAAATATGGCTAAGAAGAAAAAAATGCTTTCCGATGGCCCCGATTGGACATTTGAGTTACTCGAACAATATCAACAAGAAATTGCCCGTATCGCCGAGCATTATCGTTTAGACACATACACCAATCAAATAGAAGTGATCACTGCAGAGCAAATGATGGATGCCTATGCAAGTGTTGGTATGCCAATTGGCTACAACCATTGGACATTTGGTAAAAAATTCATTCAAACCGAGCAAACCTACAAACGAGGCCAAATGGGTCTAGCCTATGAGATTGTTATTAATTCAGATCCCTGTATCTCATACTTAATGGAAGAAAACTCAATGACGATGCAAGCGTTAGTCATGGCACATGCTTGTTATGGTCACAATTCCTTTTTTAAAGGAAACTATTTATTTAAA
>JBNKXM010000323.1:0-3227 GCA_050300315.1 Thalassotalea sp.
GCTAACGCACGTTGGATAATGTATTGGTTAAAGCCCCAGTAACTAAAGTTCATCACCCACATACCGCCAATAAGCACCGAAATTCCCGGTAAGCTCATGTAATGCTCGTTATCTGGACTTAAGATCATATCAAAATGACCCGGTACTTTATCGGTTAATATATTAAAACCTGCGATAACACCTTGACCATTTGATACTGCATCAAGCGCTAAATAGCTTAACAATAAGCCGCCAAACACTAGCAATACCACTTGTAAAATATCGGTATAAGCGACCGCTTTTAGACCGCCATACAATGAATAAGCAACAGAGAATACCGCAAGAAAGATCATGCCAAACATCCAGTCGACACCCGCTACCGTTTCAATTGCTAAACCGCCTAACCATAACACTGCTGTTAAATTAACAAAGATATAAACCGCTAACCAAAACAGCGCTAACGTCGTTTTTACTTTGCTATCAAAACGTTGTTCCAAATACTGCGGCATAGTAAAGATGTTATTCTTTAGAAAGATCGGCAGCATGTATTTACCCACTAAGATCAAAGTGATCGCCGCCATCCATTCATAAGAGGCAATGCCGAGACCAATGGCATAACCGGAACCCGACATGCCGATGATCTGTTCTGCCGAAATATTGGCGGCAATAAGGGAGGCACCTACAGCCCACCAAGGCAATGCCTTACTCGCTAAAAAATAGTCTTCGGTATTGGTACCATCTTTTGATTCATTACGTGAAATCCATAATGCTAAACAGAGAAGACCAATGACATACGCAATAAACACCGAAGTGTCGAGCGTCCCCAATTTACTCGTAAAATCCATAGTTTGTACCCGTTTATAATTGTAATTTTTATGCCGTTATAGGTTTTAAGAACTTAGCCTTAATAGTTACCAACGGCAATATCTATATTATTGAAGACGCATTAACCAACAACAATAATATCTGTAACCCCTACCTTAGCGTTCTCTGTGACGTATCACCCGTTAATTTAGTAGCTGATGGCAGCAGTTTTTTATCAATGCTATTGCGCTAAAGCCCCCACCAAGACTATTTATACCAGTAATGCTACCCAAAGCGGTATTGAATACGAATTCATAATGTAAACGTTTACACAAATCATTGCAAACAGAAAAATTTGATTCGTTAGAATATAAATATATGTGATTAAATATAATGAGTTAATCATCGAAAAAATGATGAGTGACGTTTACATAAAAATAAAGTGTAATTCATCAAAAATAACAAAGCTGTGCTTGTATATTGACCCAAACTGTGGAAAGGAATATTGTTCTTATAACTTAAGTGCCGTAAAAACAACCCTCTAGCTAATGAAGATACTGATCCTTGCTAATAAAGATATCGCCAGCAACTTTGCATTAAACTTATTAATCCCCAAATTAACAGCAGAACATCAGCTGCATTTATGGCTTTCAGCAAAAGTTGGCAACAGCACTAACCAACCAAAGCCATTATCTCGGCTGAAATTTTTTGAACAAGACTTACTCAACAAGATCTTAAATCCGTTACTCGTTAACAACAGCAGTAATAAATTTGTTGGCTTTGATGGATTTAAACCACATTTAGCGTCTGAACTCATTGAAGAAAACAACATTAATAGTGCTGACACAATTGCTCGCCTTAGCGCATTAGCACCAGACTTAATTATTTCAATTCGTTATGGCGGGATATTGAAAGATCAATGTATCAACATACCCACCCGTGGTGTGATTAATCTTCATTCTGGGGTACTGCCAAAATACCGAGGAGTAATGGCAACATTTTGGGCAATGTTAAATGGCGAAACAAGCATAGGAACAACACTGCACACCATAGATGATGGCACTATTGATACTGGTAATATCATTAAAATATCGACCATGGCTGTACAAAAAGACCGTTCATATCTTGATAATGTCTTAGCGCTTTATCGCCAAGGTACGGCAGATATTATTGACGCAGTTTCAAGATTTGCTAAAAACCAAGAAATAATAACGTCACCCCAAAGCAACAGTGACGCTTATTTTACCTTCCCTACTACGGACGATTTAATTAGGTTTGAGCAAAAAGGGCTTAAATTGGTCGATGAACAAGAATATATTGCGTTTCTTAACGAGCATTACATCGCTGCTCAGTAATTAACGTGTAATTACGACGTGTGTTTTAAAAATTAGCTAGCAAACGTGTTATTAACAACAAGATGCTAGCTATTTCATTCAATGGTTGGGTTAAACTAAATTTCTTTTAATTTAACGTAGATTTCTAACTCAACAAAACCGTCAACCCGTGCGTCATTTAAATAACGTTCAAGCATCGGAAAGTCATCGGGTTCAAAACCACTATCAGGCAACCAGTCACTATAGAGACTTAACTGAGCGTTAATTGTTTGCTCAGGCTCCCCTTTAAAATAAAGTACCGCGTAACGCCCTTTTGGAATTTCTGACAAAATAAATGGCGAATTAACCATTAGTTCATCATCAATAACAATTGCTGCGGTGTAACGACATTTATCAACCGGTGTAATCGTTGGGTTATCATAAGCAAAGGCAAAACGTGTTTGCTGCTCAGGCGTAATGCCATTCGAGACTGCCCAGTCAATTAACTTATCCCATGTTTGGTAAATAGCGTCTGGCTGGTAACCCCCTTGTGAAGCTAGCGTGCATACACGCTGTCGTTCAAGCGTTTTTACTTCAAGTTCCATTTTTATATCCTTTTTACATTGTTTATCAATCACTAAATTTGTGATGGATGTAGGATATAAATCTGACGGGTTGAATGCTTTTCCATACTTGCTAAAAATTTTTCCAATCTTGCTTTCTTTTATTTTTTGCGGATTTCTGATCTCTGACGGGCTAAAACCAAAATGCAGTTTCACCGCTTTAGCAAAGTTAGCACTCGATGAAAAGCCACCCGCTAGCGCCACTTGAGTGACAGACAATTCAGGTTTGAAAATTAACACATTTATTGCCCGCTCTAACTTTCGCCGTGCAATGTAATCATTAACCGTTTCACCTAAGATACCAGTAAAGATGCGATGAAAATGAAATGGTGAAAAATGACTGACTTTAGCGACATCATCAAGCGATAACTTATCCGTGAGGTTAGCATCAATATATTGAAGGACACGCTCGATACGCGCTTTATATTCTTTATTCATAACTACTTAATGTGAACATCATCATCCTTGTTATTGCTAATACATTAAAGGCCGACTAGTAAAGCGTGAT
>JBNKXM010000324.1:0-3226 GCA_050300315.1 Thalassotalea sp.
AAAACGTTTTACGATGGCATCAATTTCATGTTTGGCGCTTAAAATGGCATTATCAAATGCGTGTTCTGAGATCTCTCCGGTGGGAAAAAAGCGTTTTTGATAGCTAACACAACCGATATTTAAACTATCTAAGCCTTTGATATTAAATGCTTCACCTATAATGCATTCGGTACTACCACCGCCAATGTCGATCACTAATTGTTGCACATCGCTGTGATGATTGTGGGCGACACCTTGATAGATCAGCCGCGCTTCTTCGTGGCCAGAAATGATCTCAATTTTAAATGGAAAGGTTTTCGCAGCTAAGCGCAAAAACTTTGCTGCGTTGGTTGCTTGTCTTAAGGTAAACGTGGCAACGGCTCGAAAGTTGTTAGGATCGATTTGATTTGAGGTTGTCGCTAAATGGGTTAATGTTTCTAAACCGCGGGTGATCGCTTCTTCAGACAATACATTGTTTTCATCTAACCCTTGTGCGAGCTGCACGCTGTATTTTTCAGAATGAACAATTTGCAGATGTTCTGCTATTTGCCTTGCTAAGACAAAATGAAAGCTATTCGAGCCTATATCCAGCGCTGCGAGATAATTAGGCACGAGATCTTGAGAGTGGCTTTGATCATTCATAGTTCATATTAGCTAGGCTTAGGTAAGTTCAACATTGATCTATCAAGATCTTCTTGTGCTTTTATATAATCATAGATCGCTATTTGTGAACGCAACGGTGTTTTTTTACCGAGAGTGACATAGCGATTGTTTTGCGTTTGATTAATGATCCGCGCTTTGACATTGTCTTTAAATTGTAAATCGAGAATATCGATGATCCGTTGTTTGAGCACTTCGTCATAAATAGGGCAGGCCACTTCCACTCTGTGGTCAATGTTACGCGCCATCCAATCTCCAGAAGTGATAAATAACAGTTTATTGCCTTGGTTGTGAAACAACATTACTCGTGGGTGTTCGAGAAAACGATCAATGATAGAAATAATGCGAATATTGTCGCTTTGTCCCTTAACGCCCGGGATCAAAGAGCACATGCCTCGCACTATGATATTAATTTTTACACCCGCATGGCTTGCCTGATACAACTTATTGATCAAACCCTCATCAACTAAATTGTTTAACTTTAAGGTTATTTGGGCTTTTTCCTGACGATGTGCCGCATGGATTTCGTTATCGATCAGTTGATAATATCGTCGCCGAGAGGTGAGTGGTGAGACGACTAAATGATTAAATCTAAAGCGTTTGTAACTGTGAGAAATAAACGAGAAAACATTATCGACTTCTTGGCAAATTTCTTTGTGTTTAGTGAACAAGGAAAAATCGGTATAAACTCGGGCATTACTTTCATGAAAATTTCCCGTACCAACATGGGTGTAACGGACAATTTTTTCATCTTCTAAACGGGTAATTAAGCATAACTTTGAATGAACTTTTAAGGTTTCGATACCAAACTCAACTTCAATACCGTTATCTTTCATTAGCTTAGCCCATTCGATATTGGCCTGCTCGTCAAATCGTGCACGCAGTTCAACCACCACAGTAACGTGCTTGCCATTTTTAACCGCTTCGATCAGTGACTGAATGATGCGTGAATGTTTAGCAACCCGATAAATGTTAATTTTGATATGACGCACTAAAGGATCGTAAGATGCTTGACGAACAAATTCGGTAAAGTGGCGAAACTTATGATACGGGTAATACAATAAAATATCATGCTGTGAAATGGCATCAAAGCTTGATGGAAACGCGGCAAACCTTGCGCTGTCTAGGGCTACTAATTCTTGGTTTTCTAGATGGGGGCCACCAAGGTTTGGAAATTTCACGAAATCTTTAAAATGGCGATAGCGCACACCCGGTGCGAGTTCATCCAAGTGCCTAATTTTTAGTGATTTTCGTAAATATTGCAGCATGTATTTAGGCATACTTTGATCGTGAACTAAGCGCACCATGTCGGCTTTTAATCGTTGTTTTAATCCTTTTGACATTTGCTCTAACAAGCTTTCATCTATGTCATCGGGCAAGCTATATTCAGCGTCACGGGTTAGTTTCATCGAATAGGCGTCGATAGTATCGAACGGTAATACGCCTTTAAATAATTTCTCGATAAAATATTTAACCACATCATCAAGCATGACGATGTATTTGGTTTTATCACCATTTTCTGTCGGTAACACAATAAAGCGTTTAACGTCTTCACGTGGAATTTCTACTAGCGCAAAGACCAGATCTTTACCGTGGCGCAGTGCCACCAAGAAATAGATGCCGTCATCGTCGATGCAGTTAGTCAACTGAGTTTTCGAGTGAATTATGATCGGCGTAATATGACGAATAATACGATTATCGAAATATTGCTCGAGCCATAATAATTGTTGTTTGCTCAGTTTATTATTGAACTCAGTATTTTTATTGTCATCAAAAAGGGTAACGATATTTTCTTTGGCGAGTTCACTAAAAATTTCGTCAGCAATGTTTTTAAATGCTTTGGTCAGCACATTGACTTTATGGCTGATTTGTTGGTGAAGATTTTCCCATTGATCGGTTGAGCCTTCTTGTTCGGCTTCAACCATAGCGCGTCTTCTGATCCCACCAACACGCACACGGAAAAACTCGTCGAGATTGGACGAATAAATGCCTAAAAAGCGTATCCGTTCAATTAAAGGTACAGATGGGTCTGCGGCTTCTTGCAAAACCCTCTCGTTAAAAGACAACCAACTCAGTTCTTTATCAAAGTTCATCTGTACGTCATACATCAGGGGTATACCAACGGCTAAATTTTAGTAAAAAAGTCAGTATAAAATTCGAATGTTACACTTTTGTTACTTTAAATGGCTTTGTGTAACAAGCGCTTAGCGTTAGCGAGAAATATCTACCATTAGATCATCGGCCAGCTCTTCCAAGGCATCAACCAAGGCATCAATAGCATTATTGGCAACGGCTATGGTTGCTTTGGCTTTAAAAAGCTCTTGACCTGAATGCGGAGCACTGTCGTGAGAACTAACCAGTTTTAACAGATTTCCGCCTTGTTTGTGGATCACTGACGCGATTTCCTGAACGATACCCGAGCGGTCATTTGCGGTTAGTTCGAGTACGATATCTGCATGGTTATCGCCAGAGGCGAGTGATGCGGTTTCGATATGGCATTTAAATTCTGGAATGCTCTGAATTTTATCTATAAGCGCTTCGCGTTGTTCTTCTGGCAATGCAACTTCGATCACCCCAGAAAAGAAAC
>JBNKXM010000325.1:0-3220 GCA_050300315.1 Thalassotalea sp.
GCATTAAAAGCTCATCCACCTGCCAAGGTTAATATTCGGTTTATCGCCTTTGGCGCAGAAGAAGCTGGGGTATTTGGCTCTAAACATTATGTTAAATCATTAAATTTACCCGATGCTAATCAAAAGATTATTGCGATGATCAATTTAGATACCATAGCTGGCGGTGATTTATTATATGTACATAGCGCTCATCACAAAGCATATCAATGTAATGGCGATCAACAATATTACAATCACAGTACCCAGATCAGAGATGCGTTGCTGGCTGCTTCAAGCAACGTATTAGGTAAAGAGAAACAACATATACTTCATCCCGCATATGATGGTTACCCAGAAGGTGAAACTGGTCCTTGGTCAGATCATACACCATTTGCCTGTGCTGGTATCGCTACTGCATATATTGAGTCCACTAACTTTTCAATTAATGGCAAAGATGGTTTTGATGGCTATTCGCAAACGATCAACCCCAAACTATGGAATTGTTACGATACAAAACAGCACACCGCTTGTGACCGTAAAGCAGAAAAGCATTGGGGTAAAATTTGGCACACGCAATACGATAGCTTAAGCCAATTGGAACAACTTTTTCCACAACGTGTGTCACAACAACTCGCTGATAATATTAGCGTCTTGCTTGAATTTTTAACTCAGCCTGAGCACTACCTCTAAGGTAAAATCAGTAACGAATTGTAAATAAGAACCATTCATCGGATAAATTAAGCGAGCTGTCGAAAGACACTTGAAATTAACGGCTCGCTGTTTCATTTTGATATGCAGAACAAAGGATTGCATCACAGCTACTATCAGGTAAACCGTTTCGCGTCTTAAAACGGTTAAAACAGAAATTTTCTTAAAGTTGGCATACACTTGTATGTTAGCGTATATCGGATTGTTAAAAACATTTATGAAATTGATAGCCAAAAATATCGTATTGAGCGCGCTGTTCTTCTTGACCGCGCCAACATTTGCTCAACAGGGCCCTGCCGCTAATGTTAATGTTGCTACCATAGAACAAACCACCTTATCTCCCGTTGCCTGGGTTTCAGGCACTGTGGTTAGTCGCAACAATTCACAAATCGCCGCTGTAGTTTCTGGTCGATTAGTGAGTCTGATAGCACTCGGTAGCAAGGTGAAAAAAGGAGATGTCATTGCGCAGATTGATGACATACCTTTTAAGCTACAACAACAAGAAGAACAGGCAAATGTTAATAATGCTCAAGCTAAACTGACATTTGAACAAGCTCAACTTAAGCGCAAACGCTCACTGGTAAAACAAAAGCTTATTGCCGAGCAAGATTTAGAAGAAACAATTGCTAATCTTGATATCGCCAAAGCTAACCTTGCGGCAGCACAAGCTCGTCTTGCACAAATCGAACAAAATCTAACTTACACTAAAGTTAAAGCGCCATTTGACGGCATTATTGCCGAGCGTTTAAGTAATCAAGGGGAATACGTTAATAACGGTAATGCTATCGTGCGTATCGTAGAAACCGCCAATATCGAAGCCTCTTTGTTTGCACCTTTGACTGCCTACCAATTTTTATCACATAGCGAATCATTAGCGGTGAAATCTCCTCTTGGTGTTGGTCAGGCTCCGATAAAAACCATTATCCCGGTTTCAGATGCACGCTCTCACTTAATGGAAGTCAGATTAGACATGTCTAGCTTTGATTGGCCAATCGGCATAGATGTTAAAGCGGCGGTGGCAACAGGAGCGAAAAAACAGGTATTAGCTGCGCCGCGTGATTCATTAGTATTGCGTCGTAACGAAATGAGCGTTTTTATCATCGACCAAGAAAACAAAGCCCAACAAGTTACTGTTACTGTTGGCATCAGCGAAAATGAATTGGTTGAAATCATCGGCGATGTAAAAGCCGGTGATAAAGTTGTGATCCGAGGCGCAGAACGACTGCGTCCTGGACAATTAGTCAATATTAAACAAAACAATCAAGCATTAGTTTCAGGTCACGTTAATCCCGATAAGTCAGGTGCTAAATAATGAATTTAACTGCCGCTTCATTAAAGAACCCGACCGCAGTTATCGTTGCCGTTTTATTAATTGCGCTGTTTGGTTTTATAAGTTTATTTAAACTACCCATCCAACTGACACCAGAGATCAGTCAACCGCAAATAGTAATATCCACTGGTTGGCGCGCCGCCGCACCAGAAGAAATTGAAGCTGAAATTGTTGAACGCCAAGAAGACGTATTAAAAGGCTTACAGAATTTAGAACTGCTTGAATCTAACTCTAGTCAAGGCAGCGGTTCAATCACACTGCGTTATAAAACCGGTGTTAATTTAGAACGCGCATTAATCGATGTAATGAATGCGCTAAATCAGGTGCCAAACTATCCGCCCGATGCAACAGAACCTGTCATTTCTGTCGGTGGTTCAAGCACGTTTACTGCTATTGCTTGGTTTGCGTTAAAGCCACTACCTGGCAATGATCAAGACATCGTCAGTTATCAAGACTTTGTTGAAGAAGTTATTCAAACGCGCTTGGAACGTGTTGAAGGTGTATCTCAGTCCAATGCTTTTGGTGGCTTACCAACTGAGTTACGTATCACTTTTGATCCCTATAAAGCAGCATCTTTAGGACTAAACATCCCTGAAATTGCCAGTACCTTAACCAATAATAACGATACATCTGGCGGCTTTAACGAAATTGGCCGACGAAAATATACGCTACGCTTTTCCGGCAAGTATGGTGTAGAACAATTACAAAACATGGTATTAGACTGGCGAGACGGTCAACCTATCTTGTTAAAAGACGTGGCTAAGGTCGATCTGACGTTAGCCGACCGCACTGGCATATTAACACTCGATGGTGAACCTGCAATCGCAATGAATGCACAGGTAGAACAAGGTGTTAACGTTATTCAAGTCATGGATGGCTTAAAAATCGCCATGAAAGAATTAAACGAAGGCGCACTCAAACGAGCGGGCTTACAAATGATCCAAATGTATGATGAAACCATCTACATTGGTCGCTCAATGAGTTTAGTCAAAAACAACTTGCTACTCGGTATCGTGCTCGCTGTAGTGGTGTTATGGTGGTTCTTACGTAAGTTTAGAGCGACACTAATCGTCGCCTTATCGATTCCAATCTCATTGGTTGTCACTTTAGTGGTGATGTATAGTGCTGGTCGTACGCTAAATATCATTTCAATGGCAGGACTTGCGTTTGCCGTTGGTATGGTGCTTGATGCCGCCATCGTAG
>JBNKXM010000326.1:0-3214 GCA_050300315.1 Thalassotalea sp.
CTATTAATATCAAATGCGCGTTTATGATAGGTTGAGCATAAACATCCATGTCATTTTGGTAATTTAATCAGCGACTAACTGCTTTAGCGTATTATATATAAATTTGATTGCTTTCTGGTGTTTGAGGGTGAGGGTCAACGCCGTTTGCTATTAACTGCTCCCATAACTTAGTAGCTGAATCAATCGCGACTTGCGTAGAAGGCTCTTTTTCTGAATGAGCAAACATTGCCGCATATATTTTTGCTGATGTCTCTGTAATAAATTTATCTTTATCCATGAGCTTATCCTCTATTGGGGTAATTGTTAAAGCTAACTAAGCCATTAAAACACCTCAAGCAGTAACGGCTTGCTTAACTCGCTCTTTATAGCTTCGGCTAACTTTTAATTCTTTGCCATTTTTCATCACTAAATAATATTCACCATTAAGCTGGCTACAAAATTTATCGATGTAATGTTTATTAACAATTGTCGAGCGATGACTACGAATAAACTGCTTAGGATCTAAACTTTCTTCCAATTGTTTCATGGTCTTACGCAGTATATGAGTATTTTCATCGGTGTGAACACACATGTAATCTCCAGCCGCATCAATCCATAAAATATCTTTAACCGGCACGCGCGAGACTTCACCACCATCTTTAATTGCTAACACATCAGAATAATGAGAAATAGCTACGGGCTGGTTATTTTCAAGATCTCGTAAAATATCAGCGCAATCATTGCCAGTAACATCACTGACTAATCGCACCAATTTTTCTTTATGAATAGAATTTTCTTCGCCAACAATTTTTGCACGAATTTTATCAAGCGCTTGAGATAACCGCGCTTCATCAGCGGGTTTTAACAAATAATCAAACGCATGAACATCAAATGCTTTTAACGCATATTGATCAAATGCGGTAACAAAGACCACCATAGGTAAATGTAAACCCTGCTCTAAAATGGTTTGCACCACTTCAAAACCGTCAATGCCCGGCATCTGAATATCTAAAAACATCAAGTCTGGCTGATACGCCCTCACCGCTTCAACCGCTTCTCGGCCGTTGCTGCACTCTGTAATGACCTTAATATCTTTATGTGCTAGTAAACGAACCGCTAGTCCCTTGCGAGCTAACGCTTCATCATCAACGATTATGGTTGATAACACTTTACTCATTGAACCGTTCCTATTTCAAATGGCATTCTGATATTTACTTTAACACCTTTCGGGCTATTATTGGCAACAACCAGTGAAAAATCATTACCATATAAAGCTTGTAGGCGTTCTCGCGTATTCGCTAAACCAACACCTTTTTCTCTAAATAAGTTACCATTTTTGATTTCTGCGCCTGGGCCATCGTCAGCGAGTTCTAATAACAAATCATGGCCAAATTTACTGACATTAATGGTAATAGTACCGCCCTGCTCCTGCACAGCAATAGCATACTTAATCGCATTTTCGGCAATAGGCTGTAAAATCATGCTTGGTACGAGTGCTTGTTGACAATCATTCGCGACATTAAAATTCACTTGTAAGCGTTCTTCAAAACGCACTTTCTCAATATCTAAATATAGACGTAACGCTTGTAGTTCACTTTCTAACGTCACTTTTTTCATTGGATCTTTATCTAACGAATAACGTAAAAACTCACTTAATTTCGTCACCATGGCATTCGCAGTGTTATTTTCTTTCACTAAGATCAGTGTTGAAATAGCATTTAACGTATTAAAAAGAAAATGAGGATTTAACTGATAACGCAACATTTTTAATTGCGCCTGATGCGCAACTGTGTTGGCTCTTAGTACGTTTTGGCGCTCTCTTTGTAGCATTTGATAATACTTAGTACCAAAATACAAAACGCTCCAACTGAGCATAATAGAAAAAGAAAATAAGCCATTTCGGGTGTAATATATTAAATGTTCGGGACGATAGCCGTGTTTATAAATTTCCCAAAAATTAATGTTTTGGACGATTTGCCATAATACCCCAGCGATAGCCGAACTAAACAAAACATATAACGCAACATTAAGCGGTTTATAATTCCACACTTTACGATAAACATAACGCAGTGGGATACTGAACAGCCATCCGGCATAAGCATTTAAAAAAATGATAACAACGAAAATATCTCTCAAATCATGCAGTAATGAACTGAGATAATAAACTAGGGCAAAACCAAACCAACCTGCACTATGGACAAACCAGAACAGCTTATTTTTATCTTCAATAATTTTTGTCCAACTCACAAAAGATACCAACTAAACTTCATTACCATAAATTATCACTGAGCATAGGTTATAGCGCATTGCTACTAGTCGTAGCTTTTCCGCATTTGGTCTCATTTACCGGATAAAATACGCTAATACCATAAAGAAATGATTATGGCACTAGCGTAAATTAGAGATTTAACCTAACCGAGATGCAACATTTTACCGAGCGGCTGACCACCCAATAAATGCATGTGAATATGATAAACCTCTTGTCCACCATGACGATTACAATTCATGATCAAACGATAGCCGTCTTGATCAATTCCCTCTTCTTTAGCTAATTGTCGCGCCACGGTAAACATTCTCCCCATCAGTAATTCATCGTCTGGTTCAATGTCATTAACCGTTGGGATCAATTTATTAGGAATGATCAAGATATGACTTTTAGCTTGGGGCGCTATGTCTCTAAACGCCGTCACTAGGTCATCTTGGTACAACAAAGGTGTTGGTATTTCTTGTCTAATTATTTTTGAAAAGATGGTTTCTTCAGCCATTTGATTCTCTACTTTTACTGTGCGTGAACTTAGATGTTACTAGTGTAACAAAAGCTTTCGCATCTTCTACCAATAAATAATTCACCGGCACTAATAATAAAGTAATAAATGTGGCAAAAATTATCCCAAAACCAAGAGATACCGCCATAGGAATTAAAAACTGTGCCTGTGTTGCCTTTTCAAACAACAAGGGCATTAAACCAATAAATGTGGTTAATGACGTGAGCATTACCGGCCTAAATCGCGCTTGACCTGCTTTGAGCACTGCATCATGTACTGTCATACCATGCAGGCGTTTTTGGTTAATAAAATCGACCAATACCAAGCTGTCGTTTACCACCACACCGATCAGTGCCATCATTCCCAACATACTCATGATAGTTAAATCCATGCCCATCAACCAATGACCAAGAATTGCACCAATCGCGCCGAATGGGATCACTGACATGACAATAATTGGCTGTAAATAC
>JBNKXM010000327.1:0-3213 GCA_050300315.1 Thalassotalea sp.
GAAAAAACAAGCACAAAAATATGAACAACAAGTGCACGACTGGCAACAGCAACTTGATGAAATCGAAGCAATACTTGCTGATAGCGAGATCTATCAAGATCAGCACAAAACTCGCCTAGCTGAATTAATAAAACAACAAGCAAAATTATCGCAAGACATTGAAGAAAGTGAAATGCACTGGCTTGAATTAGAAGAACAAATTGAAGAAATAATGTCACAACAATAGCGTAACTTTAGATTCACTTGCTACACTTAATGAAGATTGGTTCGTAACTGATAGTAATTTTTTAGGTGCCCTATGAAAACAATACAAAAAGCAGCATTGATCTTTACTCTAGCAGCAAGCTCCTATACATACGGCTTTGATGGTGATTTAGAGCTCGGTATTTTTCAATTAAATCGTGGTGAATTCAAAGCAGCAATTGCTGAATTTGAACCCTTATTAGCCGAACAATATGCGCCGGCACAATACCAAATGGCGCAAATCTACGAAAATGGCTGGGGAGTGAAGAAAGATCCACAAAAAGCCTTTGAGTTATTAACATTAGCGGCGGCACAAAATTATCCTGATGCGCTATTCTCACTTTCCATTATCTATAGTGAAGGTGAATTGGTCAAAAAAGATCTTAAGACCGCATTTGTATTAATGGAAAAAGCCGCGAATAAAGACTTGGCAAGTGCACAATTTAATTTAGGCGTAATGTATGCCAATGGCACAGGTGTTAGCATTAATTCCAAAAAAGCGGCATCTTGGTATGAAAAAGCTGCTCGTCAAAACTATGCCCTTGCCCAATTCAATTTAGCACTGATGTATTTTGAAGGAAAAGGGGTTAAAAAAAGTCTAGAAATGTCTTATGTCTGGAATTATATTGCAGCGAAAAGTGGTTATCTACCGGCACAAAAAAGCCGAGACATGGATGAACATAAGCTCAGTGTTGAAGACATTCAATCAAGTCGAGAAAAAGCGGAAAGATTACGCGAACAAATCCTTGAACAAATCGATCTCAAAGCTAAACAAAATAGCAAAGCGCGTATTTAGCTAAATAACGAATATGCTTTGCAATTAAATTAATAACTGAACATTGATCTGTATCATTTCGAGATTACTTACGCTTGCTAAAATAAACCGCATAAAAAGTATGGTTTTAAAATTGTAGCGTAAGGAGTTTGTAATGAACTTTTTTGAAATGTTAGTAAATGATCCTGTTGTGCTTATTTCATTTATTGGTTTAGGTATAGTGCTTGGCATCTGTGGCTTTTATGTTTACTACTTCCTAAAAAATATTGAGCAAAGTAATAAACATTAGCACATATGCCATTTACTGTTAGTAGCAGTAACATCTCTGTAAATTAAGCCGTGATAATATCTAGCGTTGATTGATAAGTTAAGGCGGAATATGCCTTAACTTGCTTATGCCTTTTTGTACATTTTATAACCAACTGTTTTTTGCTATACTCAGTCTTACCAGATCCAGTTTTCTTGTCAGCGACTTGAGAGGCTATTATGAATGTATCAATTAATCAAACTTCACCAGCTATCAGCCTGATTGATCGTCTCAGCCAACAAAAAGAAGAGAAAGATGAAAAACTGGCATCAGGCAAACGAATCAATAGTGCTGCCGATGATGCTGCAGGTTTACAAATTGCCAGTCGATTAACCTCTCAAATCAATGGGTATCAACAACTCAGTAATAACGCACAAGATCAAGTTAACACCAATAACGTACAATCTGGACAACTATCGTCGATTGCCGAAGGTTTGCAACGGGCTAATGTTTTATCGATACAATCAGCAAACCCACTAAGTGATAACAATGCCATTCAAGGTGAACTTGATCAAATTACCGAACAGATTAATACCGTTGCAGGTGAAGCGCTCGGTAACAATAATTTACTCAGCGGTCTAGATGCCAGCGACCCACAAGCCACTCAAGATGCCTTAGCCGCAGCGTTCACGACAATTAATGACACAGCGGCAGCATTAGGAGCAAATAGCAACGCCTTATCAAGCCAAGTCACCACTTATCAAACGACCCGAGTCAATGTTTCAGAATCGCGCTCTCGTATTGAAGATACCGATTATGCAAAAACAACAGGTGAACAACAAAAAGTAGATACGTTATTGCAGGCGGCAATCATCAGTAAAAAAGATGAAGATACTCGTAAAGGTTTACTGGTCAATCAATTGGTATAACGGCTTACTGCTAGCTCTGTTTACTTAAATAACCTCAGCTTCGCATAAGGAATGCGTTTCTAGCAGTTATTTTTACTGACTTCATCGTTATTTTAAAGTGAAATAGCCAGCTATTCCTACTTCAAAATGCCTTGAATTCAGACAAAAATACCAAGCTAGAAATATAAAATGTTCCTAAGTTATTGTTTTATTTAGCATGCACTATTTCTTATACAAACCTGAGGTTAAATAAATAGCCGATAAATGCTAGGTTTTTAGTTACGACAAAGTTACACTTATTGCCTATTTTGTCGCTCTGCCATTAACACTAGATTTTATGATCATTCCCTATCAGTCACTTACCACAGAAACATTAAACGCTATCATTGAAGCGTTTATTTTACGCGAGGGAACTGATTATGGTGAGTATGACATTGCCTTAGAGCAAAAAGTTGCGCAAGTTAAACAGCAACTAGCGCAACATCAGGTAGTACTTGTTTATTCAGAGCTCTATCAAACAGTTAACATTCTGCCTGCCGAGCAATTCAGTGAAAACCAAGTTATTGACGAGTAAATTTTAAAACAAAACTGACGGGAACCGTTTCACTAATACTTGGTAACTTAGCAAGTTCTTTTAATTTATTGATCCCTTTCACTAAATCAAAATCCTGAGCTTTAATGAGCATAGGCTGAATGCTAGATACCAACACATCATTTGCAGATATTTTTGTTACTAATACCTTAGCGCTCACGGTTTGTTTTTGACCGTGTAAATCAACCACGCCATCAACCGCTAATTGATTACTTTCGCCAATCGCTAGCTGTTGTAATAAGCTAGCTTCGACTTGTGCATTAAATGTCGCTTGAGGAAACACCTTAGTATTAAATAAATGCTCTTTAATGCGCTGATCTCGCACGGCGATATGCGTATCAACACTGGCTAAATCTAATACTAGCGTTACTTGACCTTGGTCACTAATGGTTGCAGAGAAATGATTAAACTGTTGATTCTCAGCGATATGCTCTTTTTTAATGGTAAT
>JBNKXM010000328.1:0-3200 GCA_050300315.1 Thalassotalea sp.
TTATTGAAGCGGGCGGTTATCAAAATCCAACATGGTGGACGGCAGAAGGTCAGCAATGGCTGAGCTATCGACAGCCGAGCATGCCACGTTTTTGGCAGCAACAACAGGGGCGTTATTTTCAGCGTAATTTACTCGAAGAGATTCCTCTGCCAATGAATTGGCCAGTAGAAGTTAACTACCTAGAGGCGAAAGCATTTTGTAACTGGAAAAGCGCATGTGAGAAAAAATATATTCGCTTACCAACCGAAGCTGAATGGTATTGCTTGCGCAATAAAATAGATGAAGATCTTGTGACTTGGCAAGAAGCACCTGGTAACCTTAATCTGGAATATTTTGCCTCTTCATCGCCGGTAAACCGTTTTGAGCACCAAGGGATATATGATATTTGTGGTAATGTCTGGCAATGGACTGAGTCAGCAATCGATGGCTTTAAAGGCTTTAAGGTTCATCCGTTATACGATGATTTTTCAACGCCGACCTTTGATGGTAAACATAATTTGATCAAAGGGGGATCATGGATCTCAACTGGCAACGAAGCGATTAAATCGTCGCGTTATGCGTTTCGTCGTCACTTTTTTCAGCATGCTGGCTTTCGATACATTGAAAGTGAGCATCAAACGGTGCCTGTGACAGAAGTTAACGTTTATGAACAGGATGTTGAGGTTTGTCAGCAGTTGGCTCGACATTATGCGCACAACGAGCACGCAAATAACCAAACAACCACGAGTTTTCCATATCAACTCGCGCAATATGTTCGTGAGGTGTCATCGCAATTCGCCCCACAGCAGAAAAAACTGCTTAACTTAGGCTGTTCAGTTGGCGGCACCGCATTTGCGTTGTCACCTGACTTTGAGCATATTGATGGCGTAGATTTTTCTGCCCGTTTTATTCAGTTTGGCGTTAAATTACAACAGCAGGAATCGATTCGTTATCAATCAATTTATCAAGGGGATTTGGTAGAGTTTAATGAAATTGATGCCGAGCATGTCTTACTTGATTATCGAAATAATATCTTGTTTAGCCAAGGGGATGCGGTCAATTTAAAAGCTATTTTTACTGGCTATGATGTCATTGTCTTACAGCAGGTGCTAGAGCAAAGCTATGATCCTAAAAAAATACTCAAACAGATTGCTACTAGGCTCAATCCCCAAGGTTTGTTGATTGTTGCGTCTGATTATATTTTTGATGAAAAAATTACGACGAAAGATAAATGGCTTGGTGGTATTAAAGTTAATGGTGAAAATGTTACCGGTTTTGATGGTTTATCTAGCTTGCTCGCCGCTAATTTTCGCTTAGTAAGCCAAACATGTTTACTCGATAAAGTGCAGCTAAATCATAGCCAATCTCTTGAGAAACAAATTGATGTTACCGTATGGCAACTTATCCATGTCGATTAACCATTTTGCCTTGCCTACACATCTCAAGTTCGTTCAAGACTTGGCTTGCCCTATCACAGCTAGCTTGAGTAATTCCTGCGGCCAAGCGATGACGTTAGCTGAGTTGGCACAACTGGGACAGCAAAATTTGTCTGACTTAGGGCAAGTTCAGCTAAGTTATGCCTCGCTAACAGGCAGTGAAGCGTTACGACAAGAAATCGCCAATTTTCATCAAGCATTAAACCATCATCAAACAATACTCAGCGCAGAAAATGTGCTGTGTTTTTGTGGTGCACAAGAAGCACTAGCGGCATTGTATCAGCTAGTGTTAAAACCGAATGATGAAGTTGTGGTAGTGACACCGAATTATCCGAGTTTAACCGATATGGCGGTCACTCTTGGTTGTAAAGTTAAAGAAGTTTGCATGTCTGAGCACAACCAATGGCAACTGACTATTGACGATTTTGCCGCGCAGGTCTCTGATAAGACCAAGCTGATTGTCATTAATTCACCCCATAATCCAACGGGGCATGCGATCGATTCAACACTTGCTGAGCAAATTTTGCAATTGGCAATGCAATATGATTGTTATTTAATTGCCGATGATGTCAGTCAAGCCAGTAATTTTAAAGGCTTAGCGCTTTCTCACCGTTACCTTGATTATCCAAAAGCATTTGTGGTCTCGGTAATGTCTAAAAGCTTTGGCTTAGCAGGACTCAGGGTCGGCTGGCTAATAAATACAGACTCTAGTTTGCTCAGCGCTTTGCTGGCGATAAAAAGTTATGGTTCGATATGTTGTTCGGCAATTGATGATCACCTTGCGCTGATAGCATTTAAAGCGCAAAACGAGATCATTGAAAAAAACAATCAATTGATTGTAGCTAATATTGCGCTGTTTGAGCAGTTTGTCGCTCGTCATGCACCACTTTTTTCATGGTATCCTCCTCAGGCAGGGTTATTAGCACTGGTCAAGGTTGATCTTGAACAACCGATCGAACTATGGGCTAAGCTGGTTGCACAACAAACCGGTTTACTGCTGTTACCTAGCTCACTGTTTGGCTTATCTGGTAATTATTTTCGCCTAGGTTTAGGCCAGAAAAATTTTGCCAAGATGTTGGCGCTATGTACTGAATTTATTGAACAAAGCCAGTAAATCATTAATAAAAATAATGTAAAAATTTACATTCTCTTACACTTAGAAACAAACTATTTCCTACATTACCGCGACAATACTATTAATTAAAAAAATATAAACATTAGCGGAAATAAAATATGGCTAAAAATTATTTGAGATAAGGAATAACTTTTCTTATAGAAACATCCTCAGATTCAAAATGGATTTCAAATTAAAATTCAGGGAATCCAATGTCTGATTTAGGCTTTAGAAAATTAAAAAAAATAGCTAGAGATGGACTAAAAATCTAGGAATTTTCATGGAGGTATGAAATCCAATTTGGAACACTTTTCATGTTGGCAACTTCTTCCAAATCTCCACCAATTTTGAATTAATCCAAAGATTCTAGAAAAACTGTTTTGAAAGAATTGTGGTCACATAGGCTACTTGACATCCTTATTGCAAATGCATCAAAGCTCCACTTTAGACAAGAAGTGCTCCATTGTGATATTCAAAGATTGTACTATGATTTGGGTGACATGCATACACTAACTCTCAATATCAAAGAAGATATTAAATTTCAAAGAGGGATAAACGTTAAGCTAAATCCTGAAAAATTTGAAATCTGTAAATTGAATTGATTATATCTGTATACACCATTGAAACAAATACTTGCTGACATTTATATATTTTTTAGATTTGGACACCTG
>JBNKXM010000329.1:0-3194 GCA_050300315.1 Thalassotalea sp.
AAACTTGGGCAACTCGCTTTTTTGCTATTGCAGTATGAGCAAAGCGAACTTGAGTATGGCTTACAGTTAGGTGACGAACTGCTCGCACCTGGGCAGGGCAACAGTCATTTGCAGCAAGCATTAACCATGTTGGCGTGTTATGGGCATTAATATTCGAGCGTTTTTAGGCAAGCAAGCTCACAATGGTGTGAGGCCTCAGCTTGTTTTGTCACCATCTATGCAGTTGACGTTTATTATCTTACAAGCGGTCAACTTGCTAACCTTAGTTAATGAACTGGCGCTGTGGTTTATTGCGTTGGCGAGCTTGTGTCTTATTTTACATCTCGCTATCTATTTAAAACTGGTTAAACGGCTATCGCGCGCTAGCAAAGTGTTTATTGCGGTTTCAGGCTGCGTCTTATTGGTGATCAGCGGCAAAAACTTAGGCTTGTTGTTAGGCATGTTGCATCTGTTAGCGTTTAGTTATCTGTTAAAGCCATTTGAGCTAAATCAACGCAAAGATTTCTATCAACTGGTGATCTTAAGTTTATTCGTGCTTTCAACCGCTTTTCTCTTTCAACAATCCATTTATTTTGCCTTGTTATTGATAGCGCTATTGATCATTAACCTAGCATGGCTAGTCGCATTTTTTACTAAAACACAAAGTAGACAATATCAAATTCGTTTCGCAGGAAAATTGCTACTGCAAAGTGTGCCATTAGCTGTGATGTTATTTATTATTTTTCCAAAAATTCCACCATTTTGGAAAATGCCAGTGGCAAACTCTGCAAAAACGGGTTTACAAGATCATGTCAAAATAGGTGATATTTCAAACTTGGCATTATCAAATGAGTTAGCATTTCGTGTCGAATTTTCTCGACAAACTTCACAACAAACAATGGCATATCGTCAGTTATATTGGCGCGCATTGGTATTGACAGATTTTGACGGTCAGCAATGGTTCCGTGCTAAACACGCTCCAATAGTAAATAAGCAATACGCAAAACATGAGTTGACACTTGATAACAAAACTCGCTCGCTCAGTTATCAAGTGATCCTCGAGCCAAATTATCAGCATTGGTTGTATGGTCTTGATCTGGCGACATTAAGTAATAACGACACCTCAGGTCGAATGACTGAGCAATTAATGCAATTAAGTGATTATAGCCTTTACAGTCAAAATATTATCAATCAGCCATTGTCTTATCAGGTTGTTAGCTATCTTGATCGAGCCCTTGATTTTAAAGAACCTTCACTTGATTACTATACAAGGATAGATCGCCAGTCAAACCCAAGGTTACGGCAGTTTGCTGAGCGCTTAACCTTGCAATATCAAGATGACAGCGCGGCAAAAATTAATGCAGTACTCAATCATTTTCGTCAACAAAACTATCGTTATACGTTAACGCCACCGCCTTTAATGGGGAATAGTCTTGATGAGTTTTTTTTCTCAACCCAAGCGGGATTTTGCGAACATTATGCTAGTAGTTTCACGTTTTTAATGAGGGCGTTAGGGATTCCTGCTCGCGTGGTATTAGGTTATTTAGGCGGCGAATATAATCAGCAAGGGCGCTATTACAGTGTTTATCAAAGTGATGCTCACGCATGGAGTGAAGTCTGGCTAGAGGGCAAAGGCTGGCTGAGGATAGATCCAACATCCGCCGTTGACCCAAGCCGTGTTGAACAGGGCTTTTCACCTCAGTTAAGATCTGAACAACAAGCACTTAATTCTGCATTTGGTTTTGACCAGTTGACCAGTGTTGCTTGGCTTAATCAACTGCGCATGCAACTTGATATGCTAGATTTTCAATGGACCAAGTTCGTTATTAATTATTCGCAAACTCAGCAAAAAAACTTATTAAAAGATTGGTTGGGTGAACATCTCACCATAAAAGCAGCATTACTGGTCATAGGCACCTTAGTCATTGTTAGCTTAACCATCCTGTTGCTTAACCAGCTTAATGTACCCAAGAAAAAAATACCGCGCTGGCTTGACTACTATCAACAGGCTCTTGGTCATTTAGCCAAAATAGGTGTTAAAAAAGACAATAGCTTGTCTGATCAAGCCTATCTTGAAAAAGTTATGCGTAAGGATAGAAAGTTGGGTGAGTGTTTTGAACAATTACTTAACAGCTTTTATCTGTTGCATTATAAGCCAACCAGCACTGTTGACATTAAAGCGCGAGTCAGCCAAATGAAACGGCAACTAGCAGCGCTAAAAGCGGTTAACGTCGGCGCTAGTTAATTATCTCTGTATCTATGCAAAGCGTACCAGCAATCTTCGCCTCAATATAACAAAATAATCTTTAAATTTTATTCGCAATTAAAAATAACCACTTATCAGAGCAAATGACAATTTTTTAACAGCGATATTACAAAGTGCATTTGATCAAGAGCCTAGTTCTGGCTAACTTTAAATTAGAGCTTAAAAGGAGAATTAATAATGCATTATCATGCTGAAAGTCGTTTGCATTATGACGTGGTCAGGTTTATTTCTGTCTTGTCTTATCTCACTATTGTTGGTTGGTTAATTGCCGCAATTATGTACGGTAAACATAAATCGGCGTTAGCACGTTTTCATCTGCGTCAATCCCTTGGACTGATATTAACCTTTGCGATATTAGTTGTGATCCCATTAGTTGGCTGGTTTTTAGCAATTGCCGTTTTTGTTGCTTGGTGTGTCAGTGTGTTTTATGCATGCCTTGGTCAACGTAATACTATTCCAATTATTGGCGATTTTTATCAAATACACCTCGATTTTATTAAATGATCTAGTTGCTTGATAATAAACTGGCAGTAAGTGCAGCAATAAATAAGATAATTGATTTATTTGCTAGTGCTTAGGTATTTGATGTGATTAAATTTACCTATTGAGAACCTGCTGTCAAGGGAAGCCGTTGATCTACTTATATCCTGCTAATAAAATGGAAAATTTGTTAGCCATCGTTAATAAAATTCAACAAATTTCACCCTTAGCTATTTTTTCTAAAGAAGTCTTTATTGTACAAAACGCTGGTATTCAACATTGGCTAAACATGTCATTGGCTCAGCAGCGTGGAATTTGTTTAAATATTGATTACGCGTTACCAGCGCAGTACTTATGGAAGTTATTGAGAAATATAGTAAATGATGGAGGTGAACTCGATCAGTCGCCATTTTCTCGAGAAGCGCTGTGCTGGCGAATTTTTCAGTTATTAGCAACCGATGATGTGCTC
>JBNKXM010000330.1:0-3182 GCA_050300315.1 Thalassotalea sp.
GTATGAACATAATCAGGGGATTAAATATAGCACTAACAAAGTTGCACAAAGCGTGATCCCAACACCGACAAAATTAATCGTGAACAACAGCGAGCTAATTTCATTGGCGGACGGTATAAATCTTCACTATCAAGGTCTTCAACCACAAGATATGTCGGGAGCGTTAGCGCAACTAGCAAAACTAGGGGTGGAGCAAAATCCAGCCGGTATTGAAGTTAAACTGGTGATTGATAAGCAATTGAGTGTTGCTGAAAGTTATCACTTTGTTGCGCAAACCAATGTTATTAGCATTAAGGCGGCGGATAATGCCGGAGCGTTTTATGCTTTACAAACCTTAGCTGCGTTATTGTCTTTGGATAACATGTCTATTCCGAGTGTTGAGATAGCCGATCAGCCGAAATACAGTTATCGTGGACAACATCTTGATGTTGCTCGCAATTTTCATTCAAAAGCTATGGTGCTGCGTTTGATTGAGCAAATGTCGGCTTATAAACTCAATAAACTTCATATGCATCTTGCTGAAGATGAAGGCTGGCGCATTGAGTTGCCAAGTCTGCCTGAATTAACACAAATTGGTGCAAATCGCTGCATGGAATTAACCGATAAACAGTGCATGCAACCACAATTAGGTGGCGCAGGGGCTAGCAATCGCGATGGTTATTATAGTGTAGAAGATTATATTGAGATCTTACGTTATGCGAAGCAGCATTACATTGAAGTGATCCCATCTCTTGATATGCCTGGTCATTCACGCGCGGCTATTAAAGCGATGGAGGCGCGATACCAGCATTTTATCGAGCAGGAAAATCCAGTAGAAGCAACGCGTTATTTGTTAACGGATTTTAACGATAAAACGCAATATTCATCGATTCAAAATTATCACGATAACACCATCAATGTTTGCTTAGAGTCGTCATACGCGTTTGTTGACCGCGTGTTGGATGACTTAATTGCCCTGCATCAGCAAGCTGAACAACCGTTAAAAATGTATCATATTGGTGCTGATGAAACGGCGGGGGCTTGGGTTGATTCGCCTGCTTGTCAGGCATTGATTGCCGATCAAAGTAATGATGTTAGTGATGTTAAACACTTAAGTGCACACTTTATTGAGCGTGTCGCCCACATGGTGGCGAATAAGGGCATTGCTGTTGGTGGTTGGAATGATGGCTTAGGCGAAACAGATAATGAGCGTATGCCCAAACAAGTTTACTCTTATATTTGGGGATCTTTACCGGGTGGCGCGCATCAGATGGTGAGTGAGCAAGCACGACGTGGTTGGCAAGTTGTCTTGTCAATACCCGATGTACTGTATTTTGATTTCCCGTATGAAGTTGACCCAAAAGAGCGAGGGTATAACTGGGCCTCTCGTCGTCTGGACAGCCGCAACTTGTTTAATTTTATCCCCGATAATTTACCGATCCATGCGGAGTTTCGCCTCGATACACTAGGTCGTCACTTTGTCAGTGATGATCGTCAGCAACAAAATAGCCAAGGGGAAATCACCCATCAGCCGTTGCCGTTAAACTATCAAGTAACGGGTATTCAAGGGCAACTATGGAGTGAGACGGTACGTAGTGATCATCAGGCCGAATATATGATTTTTCCTCGTTTGATGGCATTAGCTGAACGCGCATGGTCAACACCGAGCTGGCACGTGCCATATAATTATCAAGGAGCGAAATATGATCAAACGTCGTCGGTGTTTACCCAAGCATTAAAACAACAACGAGATAGTCAATGGCAGGTGTTTGCCAATACGATCGGCCAAAAAGAGTTGGCAAAACTCGATAAACTCGGGGTGTTCTATCGTATTCCAACCGTGGGTGCTAAATACCTTAATGACAAACTCTATATCAACAGCTCCTTGCCTGGGTTGCCATTGGAATATCGCGTGGCAAATGAGCCATGGCAAACCTATCAGCAGCCTGTAGTTGTGAAGAAACCTGTCAGTGTTCGAGCACGCAGTGCTGACGGGCAGCGCGCTGGTCGCAGTTTATTAGTGCAATAACGGATCATTATTTTGCGCTTATTTGATGTTAGTGATGTTAGAAATTCGCTAATCACTAACATCACAGATAGGCCGCTGATGATTTTGATTTTATCTTGATTTTACGTCGTTAACGCTAGGTATTTAAATGCAGTCTCATTCCATCGTCACCCTAGATATTGGTGGCACAACCATTAATGCCGGTCGTTATCGAGATGGCGAAATTGAACAAAGTCGTGTGGTTAATTTTGACGCACAGGCGTCTTCAGATGCTATTCTTCAGTTTTTAATAGCGTGTATTGATCATGTTAAGAGCGATGACTGTGTAGCCATTGCTATTGGTGTGCCTTGTATCGTAGATAAAGAACAAGGACTTGTGCTTGATGCCGTGAATATTCCTGCATGGCAACGATATCCGCTTAAAGCGACGTTGAGTGAACATTATCAGTGTGATATTTATCTCGATAACGATGTTAACTGCTTCACCTTAGGTGAGTTTCGTTTTGGCGCAGGAAAGCAATATCGAGACGTGGTCGGTATTTGCTTAGGAACAGGGTTTGGCTCGGGATTTATTATTAATAAGCAGTTATATCGTGGTCATAATTGCAGTGCTGGGGAAGTGGGGGGGATTAGCTATTTAACCGGCACGATAGACGATTATTGCTCGGGGCAGTTTTTCGTCGACCATTATCAAAATAGTGGTGCTCAATTGGCTATGCTAGCTGATGCTGGCGATGTAAAGGCGATAGAAGCTTTTGCCCAATTTGGTCGCCATTTAGCAGAAGCTATCCGCTATATTTTATTTATTATCGATCCTCAATTGATTGTTATTGGTGGCTCTGTCGCAGGTTCTTATCATCATTTTATTGATGCACTAAGCCAGGAACTTAAACGCTTTCCTTATCGAGTGGTGATTGACAACTTATCGATTGTCAAAAGCGAATTGCCTAATGCTGCTTTGTTAGGTGCTGCACAATTATATTTAACTCAGCATGGGCAATAATATTTCTTTTCTACGGTAAGAAACGGGACGGTTATTAAGTTCTCTCTTGCCAATTTCTAGACCATGCAATGATGTTTTTAGCAGGAATGGGGCGGGAAATAAAATATCCTTGTGCTATGTCACACTTTAAATGACAAGCTAATTCCATGATTTCTTTGGTTTCTATCCCTTCAGCACAAATTGTTAAATGGA
>JBNKXM010000331.1:0-3181 GCA_050300315.1 Thalassotalea sp.
AAAAACAGAGCGATTATGCCGCCATACCTGATTTTAATTTATTCAAGGCATTTTTCTCTAACTGACGAACACGTTCAGCAGAAATTTGATATTTATCAGCTAACTCTTGTAGCGTACTTTTATCATCATCTAACCAGCGTGTTTTAATAATGTCTTGGCTACGATCATCTAATGCCACTAACGCATTGGCTAATCGTTGATTAGCATGATCTTCCCAATTACTCTCTTCTACCTGTACCGCGATATCAGACTGTTTGTCTTCAAGGTACTGAGCAGGAGCAAAAGTCGGTGCACCTTGAGCACTTTCATCGTCATCACCCGACATCTCAAAAGTTTGGTCTTGGCTAGTCATGCGAGATTCCATTTCAAGCACGTCTTTCTCGCTAACCCCCAAAGTTTCAGCAACTGTTGATACTTCATCATTGCTAAACCAACCCAAACGTTTTTTATTTTTACGAAGGTTAAAAAATAACTTACGTTGTGCTTTTGTCGTTGCTACTTTAACGATACGCCAATTGCGTAAAACAAATTCATGTATTTCAGCTTTGATCCAATGAACAGCAAAAGAAACAAGGCGAACACCTACTGCTGGATTAAAACGTTTAACCGCTTTCATCAATCCAACATTACCTTCTTGAATTAAGTCAGCTTGAGGTAGACCATAGCCTGCATACCCTTTTGCTACATGGATCACAAAGCGCAAATGCGACATAATCAGCTCTTGAGCCGCTTGCAAATCGTTTTCTTCGTGTAAACGAGTTGCAAGCTCATGCTCTCTTTCAGCGCTCAGCATAGGAATGCTATAGGCTGACTGCATATATGCTTCAATGCTACCGCTTTGAGGAATCGTTAGCGCCATCGATTGCATTGTATCACTCATTTATAAAACCCTTTTCTTAACTTGGCTCGCGATAATAGCATAAACACACTATTTGATCGACTACTTAATTAACACCTTACCCCACTAGACAGAACGAAACAACATCTGCTTTCACCAGATTTACAAAAAAATGTGAGATTTTGTTAACACTACATTTACTTTTGAATGGATAACAAGAAGTTAAGCATTTTTTTCAACTTCAATTAAACTTAAGATTATTAATTGGAGATTATCTATGTATTCATATGTCGCTCGGCAGGCTATTTTAGATATGGCTCAAAATGTAGTTGCCTACGAGTTGTTATTTCGCAATGGAGAAAACAACAGTTTCCCTAATATCGATCCTAATCAGGCAACATCTAATATCTTAGAAAACAATCATCTTACATTAGGCATTGAGCAGATCACAGGTAACCTAAGCGCTTATATTAATTTTCACGCTAATGCCCTGATCAAAAATTTCCCAAGCTTTTTAGATCCGAAAAAAATAGTCATTGAGATACTTGAAGATATTGAAATAAACGACGCACTAGTTTGTGCAGTGAAAGAGTTAAAAAACAAAGGCTACACCATTGCGCTTGATGACTATGATTTTGATGACAAGTGGCAAGTATTATTTCCCTATATTGATATCATAAAAGTAGATGTTTTAGGTCAATCTATTTTAGATTTAAGTAAATCAATCAGAAAGTTAAGCCGGTTAGATGTAATTTTATTAGCTGAAAAAATAGAAACTGCCGAACAATTTGCGCAACTAAAGATGCTTGGCTTTTCACTATTTCAAGGTTACTTTTTTGCGAAACCCGAATTATTAAAACAACGGGCGATTACCACAGCGAAAAAAAGCATTATCGATTTGATTGCCGAATCAAGCAAAGCTAAATTAGATTTTGACGCAATAAGTGCAACTTTTAGCACAGATCCTGGACTTACCTATAAATTATTACGCTTTATTAACAGCCCAGTCTTCGGTACTAGACAAGAAATCACTTCGTTGAAACATGCCCTCATTTACATAGGTGAATTAGAACTTAAGAAATTCATTACGCTGTTAGCATTATCGGATCTAAGCAAAGACAAGTGTCCTGAAATGATGCGATTATCCCTTATTCGAGCAAAATTTTGTGAGCAAATATCGCTTGAGCGTACTGGCGAAGAAAATCCTCCTAAAGCATTCTTAACCGGAATTTTATCACTCATTGACGGCATTTTAGATCATGATTTAGAACAAGTATTAGCTATGCTACCTATCCATGAGGAAATTAAAGCGGCATTAAGAAATGAGCAAAACTATCTCAGTCAATACCTAACCTTAGCCAAATTGCTTGAAACAGGTCAGTGGCGAGAGAGCGATCGACTCTGTCAACATTTAGCCTTACCTGTTGAGGTCGTGCTTAACGCTCATCAAGAGTCAATCCATTGGGCCGATACCATGTTACAGGCGACTGTAAGCTAATCCGCCGTCGGTTCAATGGCTCTAATGTGTTTACGAACCGAAATATAACTGCCCGCCAAGCCCATAAAGACGGCTGAGATGATAACTAGCAGCATTTCCGTGATGCCTAAACCGCTTAAAACAAATTTGCTTTGATACAAATCGGCAAGTTTGTGTAATGCTCCCGTAAGATACCAGGCCAACATTTCAACACATAGCACAGCAACAAAGCCACCTAACACGCCATACCAAACACCAGAATATAAGAATGGCCGTTGGATAAAGCTGTCAGTTGCACCAACCAGTTTCATCACAGCTATCGCCTCTCTTTGATTTAAAATGGCTAGTCGTATTGTATTACCTATAATCAGTACCACAGATAAACACAGCAATACCGCTATGCCCATAACAATATCTTCAATCAGCTGAGTGATGGCTTCTAGACGTGTTAACCACGCAAGATCGAGTTTACCTTGATCCACTTCTCGTTCATTTTCAAGCTTTTGTAAAAGCTCGCCAGCCGCTTGTGCTTTGCTCGCTCTTTGAGTGGGTGTAACTATGATAGTAGCTGGCAATGGATTAGACGATAAATAGTCTAATGCTTGGCCAAACCCCGACAACTGCTTAAATTCATTTAGTGCTTCTTGGGCAGAAATATACTGAACACTTGCAACTTCTGGGTATAATTGAATGCGCTGCAGTAAATTATTCGCTGCTTTATCGCTCACTGACAATTTTAAAAACAAACTGATCTCAGATGCAGAGCCCCATTGCTCTGAAATTGATTTCGCATTTTTAACAAACATATGTAGCGTTGCAGGCAAGGTTAAACTGATACCTAGTACTAAAATAGTCATGGTCGAGGT
>JBNKXM010000332.1:0-3162 GCA_050300315.1 Thalassotalea sp.
TGCCAAAAATAGCCAATATAAGGGTCTTGACCAAACGCAAGGCGGTGATAATCATCATGCCAAAATGCTTCAAAATGTGATTGTTCAAACACTTTAGCTTTATGTATTTTTTCGGCCAATTCATTATTTAGCAGTAATGGCTGGCTTTGCCCATGGATAAAGACCTTAACCAACTGTTGTAATTGATGATAAGCGTCATCTTGTTTTTGATATCGATAATGCACTAACGCCTGCGCTTTGGTATTAAAGTAATAACCATCACTAGATATCACTTTTTTAAGCGCCAGATAACGCTCATCTGCCAGATGTTCTGCTTGTTGTTCTAGCCAAACTTGCACTAGCAGCAGATTTAAGTATTGCAACATGCAATCTTTAACTTTGGGGCTACTTGGCCTGACATAAACCAGTTGTTCACCGATAATCTCTAGTTCAGTGGTTACTTTAACCGTTGTCGACTCACTTGGTGATGACTCTGAGTTAAAATCAAGCGTGATTGACAACACATAACGTTGTTTTTTTGCCAAATCGAATTGCTCGTTAAGGTATTGGTACAGTGCGATACTGTCATCGGTTAACTTTTCAATCAGTTGCGCTTGATTTGGAAGTTCAGGAAACTTACCGCTGAGCTGAGCTCGTTGCACTTCTTTGGCAATTACCGCTTCCTCGGGCTCATTTGAAGACGACACGCTTAATAACTGGCTAACTAAACGCTGCTTATAAAGATAGCTAGTTAACTGATCGCAGCTAAAAGGTTCATCCTCTTGCAGTTGCTCAAGTGCGTTATCTAAATACAAGGACAATCTGTGCTGGGCAAAATAACGCGACGGATGTTGAAAAAAGTGAGTGATGTCGCTGATGTTGATACCCTGCTCGCCAAACTGTTCTAAGGCAACATCATCAATTGGAATAACAAACGCCTCGCTATCACCACTTGGTTCGTTACGCTGTTTATTGGTTGATGTCGGGCTGATATTGAGCCATTTACTATCAAAGCTTGGGTAGCGTCCTTGATAATTTTTCTCACTGTAGGCTTGCATTGCTAACTGACGTATATCTTGGTTATTTTCATCATCAAGCTGCCAACCATAACCGAGCGACAGATAATCCATTAACTCTTTAAGGACAATCGAGGGCTGTTTAACATTATTATTGCGAATATTTCTGCCTTGATAACTTAAATACAGACTTTGGCGCGCTGAAATTATTGCTTCTAAAAACAAGTATCTATCATCACCTCGTCGAGATCTGTCACCTAAACGCGCTGGTGACATTGCCATTAAATCAAAACCTAAAGGCTCGCGCTGTCGAGGAAACTCACCGTCGTTTAAACCGAGCACAGCGATGATTTTAAACGGAATACTCCGCATAGGTAGCATAGAACAAAACGTAACTTGCCCGACCATAAATTGGCGACCTGGATCGGGCTGACTAAAATGATGGTCAAGAAATTCACGAATTACTGACAAATCAAGCGGTTCTTGAAAATCAGCATGCTGACAATACTCAACTAAGCTTTCAATCGCGTGATAAATCGTCTGAAAATCTTCTTGTTGCTGACTGTCAAACAGCTCGCTAACCAGTGTTAACAAAAACTGTTGCCATTGCAGTGGTGTGCGGGCTTGTTTAAGAGACACGGTAAAATATAGCAGTTGCTCAATAACTAACATTAATTGACCAAGCAGCAAGGCATCACTTCCTTCAACATCAGGCAGCACTAATTTATTTTGATAAATATCGGCTTGTTGCGAGTAAGCAAAGCCTTCAAGCAAACGCGCAAAACCATATTGCCAAGAAAATTGCGCAGATAACGTCGCGCCATCTATCACTTGCTGCTTGTGCGCTTGATTAATGCCCCAATGAATACACGCTTTTTCAAGCCATAATGTGCACTTTTCTATCTGCTCTACGTTGATCCCAAATTTTTGTTGCATAGCAGGCAATCGTAGCCATGACAAAATTTGGTTCACTTGAAAACGGCTATCCGGCAAGGTCAATAACTCAGCAAATGCCGCCACTAACGGATCTGACTCTTTACTAACCCTATCAGCAATTGAACAAGGTAGCGGTGGTATATTGCTATCAAGATCTTGCCAGCCTTGAGCAAAGACAGCATTGACATAAGGCGCATATTGCTCAACCTGAGGACACATGACTAAGACATCTTTGGGCGTTAAACTGGCATCGGCATTAAATTGATGTAATAACCAGTCATGTAAGCCCTGTACTTCTCTTAAGGTGCTGTGCGCGCTGGTAATAACAATAGAATCATCTTTTAACTGCTTAGCATCAGCTCTGGCATCAACTAGATTTAAGATATCTTCTTGTACTTGAGCTAACACTGACGGCTTATCTACATGCTCCGTTTCGCTTATCGAGCTAAACGCATCAATATTAAAGGTACTATATTGCTGGAGCAGTGCTAAAAATTCACGCCCTTGTTGACCAAGGTTTGCTAACAACGGATTACCAACACTTTCAGAAAATTCCTGATAGCCATCTGTCCATTGATTCACTAATTTAATAGCTTGTTTTTCTGATAAAATATCGCCCCAATAACTAAAGCAGGGATTGAGATGGAAAAAATGGATATCAATATGTTCGCTTAATGCGTGAATAAACGATAACCACATTGGCGCCATGGCATTAATACCAAAAAACGCAATACGTTTAGGTAACTGGTGCTGATAATTAGCCAAATTACCAATCGCTTGTTCGATTAATTTTAACGGGTTATACGCTTGTTCTTGCACCAACAATTGCCATAACTTAGCTTGCCATTGTTGTGTATGGGTAAAATCTTCGCCGACATTTTTCTCATCAAACAAGGTATGGTGATGCCAGGTATCGATCCAGTCTGGGCGGAAAATTAGATATTGTTCAAATAAGTCGGCGACCTGACAAGCCAATTGATAACGTTTACTGTTCTCCTGCTCGCTGTACGAAGAACGAGTGTTTTTCAGCGTCTGCTCTGATTGCCAATAACGATTTACGCTATGAAAAACATCATCATTGAGCACATCATCGGTTGCTAATAACTGAAAAATTCGCCAGCACAGCGCTTCACAAGAAAATGGCGACTGATCGAGCTCACCTCCATCATTTACTATATTTCTCAATAACTTCCATAAGTATTGTGCTGGTAACGCGTAATCAATATTTAAA
>JBNKXM010000333.1:0-3133 GCA_050300315.1 Thalassotalea sp.
TATAAACCACCTTACCTCGTTCAGACGGGTCAATAACTCGTGGCGCAACTGGTTTGTCTAATAAATAACTGACGACAGTGTCGGTATTGGTAAATGAACATTCTTGCCAATTTTTAACACCAACAGAAACATAGCGATGACGATTGATGATACAACTGTCTCGACTTACACCAACGCGAATGATATCAGGTTGACCTTGTTTAAACTCAGTTAACATTAACGCTTTTACTTCATCTATGGTGTCAAAACCATTGTTATACATCAGGTTATCTAAAATCATAACCCGATCTGGCGCCGGATCTGATTCAGGATCTATCGTGGTATTTGGTGCATTATCATGATCGGTAATTAAGATCCCTGCCGTTTTATTGTTAAAAATAATGTTATCTTCAACCACAACATCATCGGCCGCCATGATCAAAATACCTGTCCCTGCCGGTATACCGCCAACAGTTGAACCCGGTGCACCGAAGTTTTTATGGTTATTACCAATGATAAAGTTATTGCGAATAATGACATCGAATGTCGACTTGATCGGTAAACCCGGTGTAATGAATGCTAAAATACCACCGGTATTATTGTGAACATTGTTATTTTCAACAATTGCATGACGTGAATTTTCAATTTCAATCCCCGCTACACTGTCAAACACTTCGTTGTGTGCAACATGAATATTGTCACTCATACCAACATAGATAGCAGCATCTTCAATACCTGAAATAATGTTGTACTCAACCACACCATTTTTACCCAACTGCGGAAAGATGCCATATACGCCAGTATCAACAATAATATTATTGCGGATCTCAAAATTGTTACCCGCTTGCCCCATAATGGCATTACCTTTGTAGTTGATAATTTCTAAATTTTCGACGATAAAATTATTACCAGAATACAAAACCGCATCATTAAGTTTCTTTTGACCATCTAATACCGCACGTTTGCCTTCTTTGATCACACCTATAATGCTGATGTTATCTTTATCAACATAAACTGTTTCGTGATATTTACCTGGCATGACTTGAATAGTATCACCCGGTTTAGCGTTTTCTACCGCCGCCATAATAGACTCGCCTTCTTGTACCACGTAGGTTTGTCCGGCGATAGAACGATCAGCGACGACACTATTATAAATAGGAGCTTTACGCTCTGATTGCGCACCTTGAGCATCATCATCGGCAGATTGATCATACCCACCGCCATAACTCGCCCCGCCAGAACTTTTCGTGATCACTGGCACGGCATTTTGGTTACTACCAAAATATGTCCCTCCTGCAAAAGCCGCTATCACTAATAGCGCTACTACTATTTTTCCTGAACTCATACTATTCTCCGCTTCTTACGCTTGTATTATTGTTGTGTTTATTTGTTACTAGCTGTCTGTTTTGTTGATAATTATTATCGATCGGCGGCAAGCCAGACGGCACTTCATTAGGAATTTGTGGTGTTAAGCTTTCATCGGTTAGCGTTTCGAGAAAATCAACAATTAACTGCATCTCTTCATCAGTTAAATCTGGGCTGGTGATATGCCAATGCAGCAGCATTTCTTCGCCCTTAGGTACGGCATTTCCTCGCCCATCGTTATAAAACTTCACCGTATCAATAAGTTTGTTATAACGTCCAGAATGCATATAAGGAGCCGACTTAACAATATTGCGTAAAGTCGGCACCTTAAAACCACCTTTTAGTTTCGGTGCATTAAAGGTTTTCTCTGCCCCTATGTCTAATGCCCTTCCTTCAGGCTCAGGACTACCAATGACGGCAATTTGATTATTAGTAAATAATGGCGGTTGGTGACATTCGGCACAACGGGCAACAAACGAGCGAAATACGTTAAGACCCGCAATTTCTCTTGAGCTAAGCGCCTTGTGATAGCCAAGTGCATACCTATCATAACGACTATTTAATGAAATTAATGATGTTTGAAACGCCGCTAATGAACGATAAACTTGCTCAAGTTCAATTTGTCCTCTTTGAGGAAATGCCTGTGAAAACATTTCAACATAGGTGTCGTTACTGCGCAGTGTAGCTAACAAATGCTCCGGACTATTACCCATTTCTACGGCACTAAATAGCGGCCCTTGTGCTTGTTCTTCTAAGGTTTTAGCTCGTGCATCCCAAAAGAATTTATCTAGAAATGCAACATTCCACAGGGTTGGCGCTGAGCGAGCAACCTTTTCTCCGGTAATACCGATACTCCGATCTAACCCGTCGCTAAAACCTTTATCCGGTTGATGACAGGTCGCGCAAGAAATAGAGCCATCCTTAGATAACGCAGGATCAAAAAACATATAACGCCCTAAATCGATTTGAGCAGGCGTGAAACCATCGCGATGTGGTGGCAACCCCGTTTTCGTGCCACCTAAACCGCGATTTTGCACTGAAGTATAAAACTGATAACGCGTTAGTAATCGACAGACCCCTTGCTCGGTTAATTCAAAGCTTGGCGGACAATTGCTCGCTAAGGTCAACTTGGGTGATGCCGATTGAACATTAGCTTGAGCGCCTTGGAATGAAGTAACGCTCATTAGGAGTAAAGCAATGAAGATTGTCAGTAATTTAGTCATAAGAATTGCATCTGTTAGTGCTGAGAAACAATAAAATGTAAAATGTCGTCAAGCTCTTTACCCGAAGTCGTTTTTGCCATCATTGCCATTTGACGGCCAAACTTATCGTCAGCATGAGTACCGCGAACACCCGCAACAAAGTGTTGCATTTGACGTTTAAGATAATTGAGATCTTGCCCAGCTAATTTTGGCGCATTAAACGACTCATTACCTTGTCCGTTACCACCATGGCAAGCGCCACACTTAGCCTGATAATAACGATGGCCATTCATTAAATCGCCAGAAGACGCTGACTTAGTTGTTGGTGCAGGCAAAGTAGCGATATAAGCAGTTAACTTAGCAACATCCTTATCAAAATCTAATGGTTTAGCGATCGCCACCATTGACTTAGCTATAGCATCATCAGGGTGTGCACCTCGAATACCTGTGGCGAAATGAAGATGGTCAGTACACCCTTCCCGGCCGCTCCGCCCTTCCCTATGACATCGAACAACAGGGTTATTACCTGCAGGCGGTCTACCAACCGTTCCCCAGGTGGAGAATGGGCCTGCGATATGACCACCTGT
>JBNKXM010000334.1:0-3129 GCA_050300315.1 Thalassotalea sp.
AGGCTTTTTTAAATGGGGTAAACACTTTAAACATCTGACCCGACTGATTTAGCAACTGCCCTTTAGGCACAATAACGTCAGACTCAAAAGCGGTTAATGTTAATCCTAACGCGGCAAGTTGATGATCCCGTTGTAATTCATTTAATTCAAATTCACGGTTGACCACCAGTTGGCTAATTTGCTGCTCTTGACAATAACGAGATAAAAACACCACTTGCGCCGCGAGATCGTCGACCTCTTCTATCATTAACTCAACACCTAACACCGCTAATTGCTGCTTAAGCAAATGTAAATGACGTTGTATTAAATCAATTTTTATCGCTGACCAATGATATTGCTGCCATAACTTTGGCGTAACAAACACCAAAGCCGTATGATGCTCACCGCGATTTTTTAGAAAAAAATCCAGTGCTTCATTATCATGTGTGCGGATATCGTGGCCACGAAACCAGAGTAACATCAAGTATTTCCCGTCATTTCACAGTTTATAATTCAGCATAAATTTAGTTAAGGTTAATACCCATAACGCAATCTCAAGCTTGCCGGATACGGATTTAAGTACTGCTGATTAGCTAAATATTCTTTTGGATGGATCAGCAAATAGTGATTGATCAAAGTGATCGGCGCCATGAGCGGTAACAAGCCTTGACGATAGCCCTTAATTTGCTCACTCAACTCTTTGCGCTCGATTTTTGTTAAGTGTTTAGAAAAATAGCCTTGTATATGCGATAAGGTATTGGCATGTTTTTTACGCGTGGCAATACGCTTAAGTGCCGTCATTAACCCTGTGATATAACGCTCAGCTTGTTGCTCTAACGGCAAATCTGCTCGGGCTAATAATTGCCCTAACGCCTTATACGCCTGCAAACAATGGCTCATCACTAAATATTTATAGCGACTGTGAAAAGTGATCAATTGATGACGAGTAATGCCTTGTGCACAAAGATCTTGCCATTGACGATACACAAACACCCGAGCGATAAAATTTTCTCTCAGTAAATGATCATTTAAGCGACCATTTTCTTCACATGGCAATAACGGATTAGCTTCCATAATTTCTTTGGCAAATAATCCGATACCATCAGCGGGCAAGGCATCTCCTTTTGGCGTGTACACTTTCACCCGCTCCATGCCACAACTTGGACTCTTAGCACAAAAAACATAACCACTAAACTTATCGGCAATATCAGCGACACGTTTACCGTAGGCCGTTAATGCCTCGGTAACGTCACCACTGCCATCTGGTCGTGAAACAGTAATAACATCATCTTTCTTAATTTGTCTAATCGTTGGTCTTGGCACGGGTAAGCCAACCGCGACTTCAGGGCAAAATGATTGAAACGTCACATGATTGGCGAGTTCATTGACGCAAAAATTTGAAGACTTACTACTGGCATCAAACCTGACTTTCTCGCCAACTAGGCAAGCGCTGATCCCAATAACAATTTTGTTTGCGATATCACTCATTTTCACTCCCCTGCGATCATTGGTCTTAATTAATCATCTCAAACCAATACCTTAGCGCATCACTGTTTCATGAATTTTGCTATCAGTTATTAGTTAAATTTGTCCTAGCACTTGTGCAGGATCAATTTTAGTTGCCCGCCACGCTGGATAGATGGTTGCCAGCAAGGTTAACAGTAATGCGGTCGCAATAGTGATCAACACGTCAACTTGCTTAACTTCTGACGGTAAGAAATCAATGAAATAAATATCTCCCGACAAAAATTTAGTATTCAATAAATGCTCTGCCTGTAATGCAAGCTCAGTTAAATTATCGGCGATTAAAAAGCCTAGCACGCCGCCAACCAGACTTCCTAACACCCCATTGACAACGCCCTGACAAATAAATGCAACCATGATCATCGAAGAAGATGCTCCCATGGTTTTTAATATAGCAATATCGCCGCGTTTTTCATTCACCGCCATGATCAAAGTAGAAACAATATTAAAACTGGCGACCGCGATGACCAGCACTAAAACGATAAACATCACCATACGCACCAATTGAATGTCGTTATACAAATGTCCTTGGCTACGCGTCCAATCATAAATATAGACGTAACTATCAAGATGATAGGCGATATCCCTAACGATTTGCGGCGCAGCAAACACATCACTAACTCTTATTCGAATCCCCTGCACCTGATTATTATCATAACCGAGAATTTTTTGCGCTTGCGCTAAAGAAATATAAGCCTGAGCGCTATCAACTTCGCCACCAAATTTAAAAATGCCGACAACGGTTAAATTTTGCTTAACTAACGCACTGATATTTTGATGAATATTGTTACCTTGCTTCATCGGAGGTAGCAACATCTGTACGCTATCCCCGACACTAACGCCAAGCTTGTTCGCTATACCTGCACCAATAATAACCGCATTTTCTTGGTCAAGGGCTTGCCAACTTCCCGCTGAAATATAATCAGTGATACTGGAAACCGAACGTTCAAGTGTCGGTTCAACCCCTCTTAATTCAAGACCTTTTAATTGATCTTTTTTTTGCATCATCCCTTGCATTTTAATAACCGGCGCAGCCGCTATCACTTGAGGATGCTGTTGAATTTTCGCTACATCGCCTTGCCAATTATCAAGCGGTTCATTTACCGCAATCAGCTCACTGTGCGGCACAATAGACAATAGATGCTGTGCCAAGACCCGCTCAAAACCGTTCATCGCCGATAACACAATAATGAGGATCATCACCCCTAATGCAATGCCTAGCGTTGACGATGCAGAAATAAACGAAGCAAAGCCCTTGCCTTGCCGATTAGCAATGTATCTAAAACCAATAAATAGACTTAACGGCTTAAACATTAACGCTTTCCTGCAATGGCATTAGTCGACCGTGATCTAAACGTAATTGTCTGTCCATTTTCGCTGCTAAGGTTAAATCATGAGTAACGATGACAACGCTTGTATTAACGCTATGATTTAACTCGATTAACAACTGATATATTTGTTCAGCAGTATCAAAATCTAAATTGCCTGTCGGTTCATCCGCCAGCAGCAACGTCGGCTTGCAGGCCAGAGCCCTGGCCACAGCCACGCGTTGCGCCTCACCGCCTGAGAGTCGGGCCGGCACATGTTCAAGACGTTCGCCCAGCCCCAGGCGCTCAAGCAGGTCCT
>JBNKXM010000335.1:0-3122 GCA_050300315.1 Thalassotalea sp.
ATTGGTAAACTCGTCAAACAGGCAGAGCAAATTATTCACGCAGGCGACCCTGATCGTGAAGGACAACTGTTGATTGATGAAGTAATTGATCACTTAAAAGTAAGTGACAGTAAAAAACGCAATATTCAACGTCTGCTGATCAGCGACTTAAATCCCCCTGCAGTCAAACGCGCATTACAACAATTAAAGCCAAATCAAGACTTTATGCCACTTTCTGTCTCAGCATTAGCTCGCAGTCGTGCCGATTGGCTTTATGGTATTAACCTCACCCGTGCTTACACTATTCAAGGCGGTAAAGTTGGTTATCAAGGTGTGCTGTCTGTTGGCCGAGTACAAACCCCTATTTTGGGCTTAGTAGTACATCGTGACAATGAAATTGCTAATTTTACTGCCAAACCGTTTTATCAAGTAACGGCCGAGATTATTACGCCCAATTATGAAACCTTCATCGCAAAATGGCAGCCCAGTGACGCTTGCCAACCTTATATGGATGAAGAGGGGCGCGTATTAGTAAAAAGCTTGGCTGAAAATGTCATCCAACGCATAACCAACAAACCAGCAAAGGTTACTGAGGTAAACAAGCAACAAAAAAAGCAAACACCACCGCTGCCGTTTAACTTATCTAGCTTACAAATAGCAGCGGCGAATCAGTTTGCAATGAATGCGAAATTAGTACTCGATGTTTGTCAGTCATTATATGAGAAACATAAACTGATCACTTACCCTCGCTCTGATTGTCGTTACTTGCCAAGTGAACAACATCAACAAGCGAGCACTATTTTAGGCCATATCATCACAGCTAATGCATCATTAACGAATGCCGCAACTCATGCTAATCCACAGATAAAAACGGCGGCATGGAATAGCAAAAAAGTGAGTGCTCACCATGCGATTATTCCCACTGAAAAATCGGCGATTAATGTAAAACTCACTGATTTTGAGAGCAAAGTTTACCAACTGATCGTCCGCCAATATATTGTCCAGTTTTATCCGGATCATTTATATCAGCACACAAAGATCTCGCTCAATATTGCCGGTGGTTTGTTTGTCGCAAGTGCTAATGTCACAGAGCAAATTGGCTGGAAACAATTATTTGAAAAAGAGTCTGCACCTCACTCTCAACACGATGACACTGATAAACAACCAGTGCAATATCTGCCTAAGGTAACAAAAGACGAGATACAGCATTGCCAACAAGGCAAGTTACTGGAAAAGTTAACCCAAGCACCGAAAGCATTTACCGATGCCAGCTTGCTCACGGCGATGACAGGTATTAACCGCTTTGTCAGTGATAAAACATTAAAAGCGGTACTCAAAGATACTGATGGTTTAGGCACAGAAGCTACCCGAGCGGGCATTATCGAACTGCTGTTTAAACGGGGATTTTTACAACGTCAGGGCAAAAACATTCACGCCACCGATGCTGGCAAAGGATTGATCAACGCACTCCCTGAGCAATGCACTAAACCCGATATGACCGCCCAATGGGAAGCAACGCTTAATGACATCGCGATAAAAAAATCAAGTTACCAAAGTTTTATGATGCCATTAACCGATAAATTAACTGAGTTAATTGCTGTCGCGGCAAGTGAACTTCCTATAAGTTTACAAGGCGTGAAATCGAGACAAAAACCCGCCTATAAAAAACGTAGAAGAGCGAGAAAACAAGCAGCTTAGTCTGGGGCATGTTACTCACGAATAGCTAATGCCATGAATTATTGGTTTGCTTGGCGACTCAGTTCAAGTAGATCAACAAGGATGCGCTCAACATTACTACCACCAATACCAATGCGCGCTTCAGTGGAAAGCGTCGCTAACGTTTGTCTTGCTGCACTATAGTTACCCTGAGTAAAATCAAGTAAAGCAGAAACTAACGCGAGTGAAAGAGAGCGATTGTCACTATTAGCTGTGGTCAAAAGCGTATCTTCACAGCGTTTAAGTCCAGCAATATCGCCAGCGCTGGCATATAAACTGGCGACATGAAGTGCAACAAATGGATGTCCTATCATGGGCCAAACAGTTTCAATATGTTGGCGTACGCCATGAGTCAACGCTATCGTGTTTCCACTTTGCAAATGATCTCTGAGCAGAAAACCTCCACAATCAGCAAGCGTAAGAATTGGACCACATGTCGTAGTTTCCGGCGCACAATATTGCTGATAACGCTGTATTGCCGCTTGCCGATCACCCATTTGCCATTCAGATAACGCAAGGTGCCACTGAATGTGTCCATACATTTGTCCATGTCGCGCACCGGATTCATACACCTTTAACCAATCATGAATCAAGGTTGCCGATTCCTGTGCAGCGCCTTCATCGTGCAACACATGTGCTAAACCATGCAGCGAATACAGAGATTGTGGTCGAATAACCAAAGCTCGTTCAATCAATGCTCGTCCTCGCTTACGTTGCCCGGCCTCACTTGCTGCAAATCCAAGTCGAGCAAGAAATGCCCAGTCATCACTCAACCCATCTGCAACTGACTCCAATAAATTCAACACACTAGTTAATTTTGTTGGACCGTCAAAGAAAAACATATTGCCCGTTAGTTTAGCTATGATAAACAAGTCCTTCGGTGTGTTTTCAATATAGGCCAATGCCTTAGGCTTTGTTGCGTTTGGCTGATCGATCAAACCAATAAGCACCTCGATGTGCTGACGCTCCCAGTCACTGGCATTCAATGAAAGTTGTTGCGCCTGTTCTCGGTAATCATCAGCATTTGTCTCACCGACATCACTAGCAACGAAATACCGAGCTGCCGCTGCAAATGCAAATTCATTATCAACCGTCAGAGCTTTGTCGAGCGTTTCAGCCGCGCCAGATTCTGAGCCTAAAATTAAATCGATGGCTTGCTGATAAAGGGCTACGGCTTCCGCAGATTGGCATGAAATACGGTTACCTGTGCGTGTTTCGATCATTGAGATACCTAATTCAATTATTCCTGCACTTGATTGGTTACTAATTATAGTCGATGGAAATATTCTTAACGGTATTAATTATTTATCTTGTATCGCTTTGCAGAGCGTAACTATAGAAACGCAAGTTCATCGATATTTATGCGCTACACATTTTGTTGTTTTCATGAAGTATTTAAAATATCCGATCAGTAACTTTTTCGACGA
>JBNKXM010000336.1:0-3119 GCA_050300315.1 Thalassotalea sp.
AAAGCACAAAGCGCAGCGAAAGCATCCGCTAAAATGAGCGGCACAAGTAAACATAAGGTGTCAACTAAACATAAGGTGTCTACTACACAAACGCCGAAGCAACATTATGTTAATCCTAATGCTAAGCCGCAGAGTAAATCGAGCACACGTAAGGTCTTAAAATTAAAACCTGAAGATATTTATAAACAATAGATAGCTAAATTGGGCTAGGCTGGGGTAAGCGTAGACTAAAGAACCGCTTAGCATCGATATTTTTATCAAATATCGTTTTAACCTTAAACTTTGTAGGGTTTAACCAAGAGAAATTGATCTGAATCAATGTTTAGCTTTTTGTCGGCGATACAATAGCAACACCATTGATAACCTGTTTATAAATTATGTCTGAAAAACCTGTCGTGTATTCTTGCTCAGGCTGTTCAAATGTTGCTCGAATAGCTCACGATATATCGCTAAACCTAGATAGTGATGGTATTGCTGATATGTCTTGTGTATCCGGTGTAATTGGTAATGTTGAACCGGTTAAAGCGATAGCAACGTCTGGTCGAACGATTATTGCCATTGACGGTTGCAAGTTAAGATGCACAAAAACCTGCTTAGATGCGAGCGGTGTTAACACCTCTCATTATTTCGTTATTACCGATTTAGGTATTGAAAAACGTGATAAGTGGCAAGATTCGTTAACCGAAAATAGCAAAGCGCTTATTCATGTTTATGGCGAGCTTGCCAAACAAGGGATCGGTTTTTCAAATAGCGGCGATACTGCATAAGTAGCAAGATATTTCATTAAAGCTTCGTATTTGTAATTTTGTTATGCTCAATAAAATTATTTTACGGAGCTTTTTTGTGCTTGTAATAAATATCTTTTATGATCTGTGTTCGTTGAATTTATCATTTGTTAGAGTTTGTTAAATGAAAGCGTCAGGGATAGTCGTCAAAATTTTTCCAGATGATACCAAAGGCAGTAAGCATCAAAAATTTACCGTTCGCTTAAAAAACAATAAAACAGTATTGGTTATTCACAATATCGATATTGCGCCTCGCATTTATGGTTTGCGTGTTGGGGATAAAATAGAATTTCTTGGACAATATCAATGGAATAGTCAAGGTGGTATGGTGCATTGGACCCATCATGACCCACATGGTGAACACCCACTTGGTTGGATAAAACACCAAGGAAAATTCTATAGTTAGCCGTTAGCGACATTAGTCAGCCAAACCAAACAGCCAACCATTTTTTTTGTCGCTTATCATTGATTTACCGTTATACTTTGCGCAACGATAATTAATGAAGAACATGCCATGAGATTTTTATCCCGTCGTTTAGTTATGCCCAACGATTTAAATTATGCCAATTCATTATTTGGTGGTCGGGCGCTTGAATGGATTGATGAAGAAGCTGCGATTTATGCAATATGCCAATTAGAAAGCAATTGTTTGGTAACCAAACATATTGGTGAGATCAGTTTTGAGTCACCAGCAATGCAAGGGGATGTTGTTGAGTTCGGTCTAGAAACCAAAGAAGTCGGTAAAACATCGATCACAGTTACTTGTTTGGTAAGAAATAAAGTGACGAAAAAAACGATTTGTTTGGCGGATGATATCGTTTTTGTCAAAGTTGATCCTGTGTCTAGAAAGCCTGCTCCTCATGGCAAAACTAAGGCTGAGTTATTGCAGCAAACCATTGATGAAGTAAAAACGTTAAACCTCTAATAGCCAGGTTTAGTTTTTGCTAATGGCAACCTAAGCGTATTCACTTAGGTTGCATTATGTTCACTTTCTATTGCTAATTTCCCAACTAAAACAAAGCATTACCACCAAAAACATATTTATTTACATTTTACGGACGATGAAAATTTGCACCAAGTGTGTTGGTGAGGTATAACACTAGTATTGATGAATAATGTAACGGAAAAATGTGATGGCAATACAATGGGATGATGATAAACCAATTTATCTTCAGTTATATCAGCAAGTGATCACTCGAATTTTAGATGGTTACATTAAAGAAGATGAAGCATTACCTTCTGTGCGCAAGGTGGCCGCAGAATACCAATTAAATCCAATAACAATTTCTAAGGCTTATCAAATGCTACAGGATGAACAGATTGTTGAAAAACAGCGAGGCAAAGGCCTTTTTGTAAAACGTGGTGCGCAAGAAATGATGTTGGCACGTCAGCGAAAAATATTTTTAACTGAGCAGTGGCCACAGATATTACAACAAATATCTCGTTTAAAATTATCGCCCGAGCAGTTGTTGGCCAGTGATAAGGAGACGCTATAATGAGTGCGTTAATATCAATCAATCATTTAAATAAGCGCTATGACGATAAATCCGTGTTATCTGATGTTAATTTAACCGTCAATGCTGGGCAAATACTGGGGTTAGTTGGCCCCAATGGCGCAGGAAAAACGACCTGTTTAAAAGCAATACTAGGGCTAACAGATTTTAATGGTGAAATTGATGTGCTTGGCTATCACCCAAAACGTCAACGCGAGAAAATGTTGCATGATGTTGCCTATATCGCAGACGTTGCCATCTTGCCTAAATGGTTGGTTGTTGAACAAGCACTTAGCTATCTGGCGGGAGTTCATCCAAAATTTGATCGTCAAAAAGCAGAGTCATTCCTAGCAACTACCGATATTAAGCTTAACAGTAAAGTGAAAACCTTATCTAAAGGTATGGTTACTCAATTGCATTTGGCGCTGATCCTCGCGATCGATGCGAAAATATTGATACTCGATGAGCCAACACTAGGGCTCGATTTATTAACCCGTCGTAAGTTTTATAGTCAGTTACTCGAACATTTTTACAGTGAAGAGAAATGTATCATAGTGACGACGCATCAAATTGAAGAAATCGAGCACATTCTCACCGACGTTGCGTTTATTCAAAATGGTTCCTTAGTGTTAAATGAGAGCACAGATACTATTCGGGAACGCTTTAAATTGCTGGCGGTTGATCATACTCATATCGAGCAAGCAAACGCGTTAAAACCCTTGTTTGCTAATACCTTAATGGGTTTAACCACTATGCTATTTGATAATGCTTCAACTCAAGAATTACAGGCAATAGGCAGTGTCAGCTCGCCAAGCCTTGCTGATGTTTTTGTAGGCCTGAT
>JBNKXM010000337.1:0-3117 GCA_050300315.1 Thalassotalea sp.
TTCATCATTCGCTCGATGGCAACTTTTCCTTCATCACCAAAGCCCATTAATGTGGCGACATCACCTTGATAATCAAATAACAAGCGGTTTTCACTACGTCCTGCGATGAAATGTAGCGCGCAGCGCATGCGCCACAAGTAGTCTTGACACTCTAATAACTCAAAATACTCGTTTCTGGTTAAATAATCGTGTTCCACTAATTCTTCGAGCGAGTCGGCAACAAAGTGTCTTTTCGCGACCCAGCCTATAGTTTGAATATCACGTAAACCGCCAGGATTTGCTTTTAAATTGGGCTCTAAGGTATATGCTGCGCCGTTATATTGTTTGTGGCGCTGGAGTTGTTCTTCACGTTTAGCGAGGAAAAACTTTTTTGACGTCCAGAAAACGTCTTCATTAAGCAGTGGTTGCAAATGCTGAGTTAACGACTCATTGCCACAAACTTGACGCATTTCCATTAGATTTGTCGCTATGGTCACGTCATCAACCGCCTGTTTTAAGCACTCTTTAATGCTGCGAACACTGTGGCCAATATCAAATTTGACATCCCATAGTTGGGTAATAAATGCGGAAATTCTTTCCTCAAGTTCCTTTTCAACTTTTTCTTGAGTCAGCAATAAAATATCAATATCAGAGTAGGGATGAAGCTCACCACGTCCGTAACCGCCAACCGCAATTAAACTGATTTGATACTCATCAAGTTTATGTTGGCTCCAGAGTTTGATTAGCACCTGATCGACAAATTGCGCTCTCGCATTGATGATATTGGTAATATCATCGATGGGAAATTGTTCTTTTTGCCATTGATGGAACGCTCTGTTGAGCTGGTGTATTTCTTTAGTTGAAATTTCTGGTGAGCTAATTAACAAGGATTCGGTAAATTGCTCTGGCACTAAACATTGGGAATACAAATTAATCGCTCGCTCTTACTGACGGGTTAATGGGGTCAATAGGTAAATACTATATTGCACAATTAATGACTAATTGTGCAATATTCGGCTTATTGATTCTTCTTTTCTCAGCGTTAAAATTTCACAACCGGTTTTAGTAACAACAATAGTGTGTTCCCATTGCGCAGACTTTTTACCGTCAACCGTGTAAACCGTCCAATTATCTTCTTTATCTAAGATAGTGCCTGCTCTACCTAAGTTGATCATCGGCTCAATAGTAAAACACATGCCTTCTTTCATTTTGGTTTTATCATTGTTTTTATAATGAACAATCTGTGGGTCTTCGTGAAATTCACTACCAATACCATGACCACAATATTCTTTTACGATAGTGTAACGGCCTGATTTTTTTATGAACTTTTGTATCGCTGTACCTATTTCACCAAAGGTATTGCCAGGCTTAACCTTTTTTAAACCGACATATAGTGCTTCTTGAGTGATGCGACACAAGCGATTGTCTTCTGGCGAGATATCGCCGATTAAAAACATTTTACTGGTATCACCGTGAAAGCCATCTTTAATGACGGTAATATCGATGTTGATAATATCGCCACTAACTAACGGCTGATCATTAGGAATACCGTGACAGACCACATGATTAACCGACGTACAAATCGATTTTGGGAAACCATGGTAATTAAGTGGCGCAGAAATGGCGTTTTGTACTTTGTCTGTGTATTCAGCACATAGTGTATTTAGTTCGTCAGTGGTAACACCTTCTTTTACATGAGGCGCGATCATTTCTAATACATCTGCGGCAAGTTGACCCGCAACACGCATTTTTTCTATTTCTTCCTGACTTTTAATAACTATGGTCATTGATACCTCAATTGTTTGTATTGTTCGTGATGATGTTTTACATGCTAAGTTAGCGGTAGATTTTACCTGCTTTTTTATCTATTTCACAATGACAACTCGTGACAACTTAGATTATTTCTCAATATTAAGGTAGATATTGGGCATTTTTGACCATTTAGGTATATGTTTTATAAAAGAACGTAAAAATTGGTTAATGAATAAATGTATGACAAAGTATTTGAATCCATTATAGAAATAACTAAAAACCAAGATTCAGATGAATTTAGCCTTAGTATAGTTGCAACTATAGCGGAAATTATTCCTGAGGCTACCGTGGCTTTATGTAAATATGATGTTTTTTCAGATTTTCCGTTTCAGTGCATCACCAGTTTATCGATAGAGCTCGATGATCAAGGGCACAGACAATATCATTGGGGTAAGACGTTACTAAATTCATCAACAGATTATATTAAAACGCTTAATATCGAATCCCTCACGTTAAATAGTTATCAAACCAAAGATGGTCGATATCACGCATTTATTCCGATTGAAATTGAAAATAAACTGGCTTATGGCATCGAAATTTCGTCACAAAAATGTTTTGAGCAGCAACTTGATGTGCTCGTTGCCATTACCAAGGTTTGTCAAAATTTCTATGCGGTACTGGCTTGTAGTGAAAAAGATAGTTTAACCGGACTATATAATCGCCGAACGTACGATAGTAAGCTTAACACTTTACTAAAAAGCCAGCGAAGTAATCAGGCGGAAAACAAGGCAGTTGATAACGAAGGTGAGAGTCGTTTTATTTCACATCAATCTCATACTTGGTTGGCGATATTTGATATAGATTTTTTTAAAAAAATCAATGACAGATTTGGTCATTTGTATGGTGATGAAGTACTACTGATGTTATCGCAGATGATGCAAAAAAGCTTTCGTCAAAATGATTTGCTGTTTCGCTTTGGCGGCGAAGAATTTATCGTTATTTTTGAGCCGATTAGCCAAGAACAAGCTGAGAAAAAACTCAATGACTTTAGAGAGGTGTTAGCTCAGCATGAATTTCCGATCTTAGGTCATATTACTGTGAGTTGTGGATTTGCGAAAATCCATGAGCATGATCATCCAAAAACCGTGTTTGATAATGCCGATAAAGCTTTGTATTACGCAAAAGAACATGGGCGAAATCGAGTTTGCTGCTTTGAAGCGCTTAATGAATTAGGCTTAGTCGATACCCATATCGAAGAAGGTGATATCGAACTATTTTAATCTTTGCTTAATAGACTTAGGTTAGCTAAAAACAAACGTCATAAATCTCACTATTGTTTATTCTTCGATAAGTTGTTCAAGACGATAAGTGCTGTCACTATTGCCT
>JBNKXM010000338.1:0-3109 GCA_050300315.1 Thalassotalea sp.
CTCTGGTTCTGTAGACCAGCGCCTCATCCTTTGGGCCACAGAGTCACTTATGTTTAAATTCAAATTTAAATTAATTTAGAATTTTACTCATCAAATTTGTATCTACAAATGAGTGCTTGGTGTGAAGAAAAAGGCTTTGAAGGCGCTGCCGAATTTATGCGTAAACACGCGTTAGAAGAAATGGATCACATGACTCGGTTATTTACCTATGTCAGTGAAACAGGAGCCCTGCCAATTTTGGGGGCGATTGACGCACCACCACACCAGTTCACTTCGCTTGCTGACGTTTTTGAAAAAACTTATCAACATGAATGCCTGATCACTGAACGTATTAATTTACTGGCACATCAAGCATTTACCAGCCAAGATTATTCAACGTTTAATTTCTTACAATGGTATGTTGCAGAGCAGCATGAAGAAGAGACCTTGTTTAAAAGTGTGCTTGATAAAATCAATCTGGTTGGTCATGACGGGCACGCACTGTTCTTTGTTGATAAAGACTTATCAGAAATGGCGAAAGCAAGTTCAAAAAGCGTAATGAAAGACACACCAGCACCATAACGGCATGAGTGGCAAATATCGCTCACGTAACTATCGATAATACATTGATAGCTAAGACAAAGAGGCTTCTTAACGAAGCCTTTTTTACATCAGCGCTTAAACTATTTTAACGCTACAAGATAGTAACCTTGCCCTCTCACGGGTTTAACGCTCACCTTACTTTGATATTGACACAGCTTTTTTCTCAAATGAGAAATATGTGTACTAATCGCAGCGCAGCATTGATTATGTTTTTGCTGAAAGATCTGCTGAGCAATCTCGTGATGAGCCACAACTTTAGGTGCATTGAGCAGTAATAATGACAACAAGTTAAATTCTAAGCCAGTCAAAGGTAACTCGAGGTTATTAACAAACACTTGACGAGAATCGACAAATAGCTCGATATCACTGTGCTTCAATTTGAACAGCTCAAGATGTTTCAAAGAATCATTCATTAACATAACCACTAATCAATAATTTGATCAAACATTGTCGCTTTATAGCCTGATGCAGATGTTTCACTGTTCTCGATAACTAAAAACTGATCGACCGATGTGTCATTTAACGTCAGAGCAAACGAGGTAAGAATAACATCACTACTATTATCTTTCGCGACAACATACACTTGATAACTATTGTTCGTTAATTGGATCTCTTCGTTACTAGCAAATACAACCGAACGTTTATGTAAAGCCGTTGAAATGGTTTCATCGCTGCGAACAAAGTATACATTCACCATAGTAAAATCATCGCTGTCGACTAAATTCACTATATTGATCTGATGATTATAGATGCTCCCTGTTGTCGTGTTATCGACTACCAGAGAATGAATTTTCACTTCTTTTTGATCAACAATGCCATCGCCATTTTCATCGACATCTCCATCACCATCTTCATCAACATTTTCTTCGTCAGCAAAGAAAAACACCGTACGATTACTATTTTCTGGTAGTGATAATAAATGGTTTTTTAACAATGAGTTACTTTGATCATCAATCACAAGATCAATGCTGTAATCACCATTAGGCATTTTAACCAAATCACTCACTTGACCATAATGCAATGACTCAACATCTAGCGTCGGTTCGCTATTATTAATATGCATAGTAACGTCACCAGAATATGCAGGTAACAATGGATTTTCAGTTATAGCGTTGTAAACGTTAAACTGTGCTTCCGCATTAAAATCAATATATTCGTTAACCGAAGAATTCGACAATTTATCAAGTACGAATGGTGACGATCCCGCGCCATTGTTTTCGCGTATCACCATGATGTATTGCGCGGAATAATAATAATCAATTGCCTTTGACTGAAATAACACTTCATCACTTCCGCCTTTGGTGAGATAGAAAACATAACTACCTTGGTCGAGTTTTTGGTTATCAGACAATTGTTGATAGCTATAACTTCCTAGTAACTTAGCTTCGACAAACGTTTCATCCGATTTTGATACATAAATATCAGTAGTCATCTCTGGCGAATGTAAATTGAGTAAACGAACATTAAACCTGTCATAGAGATCATCATCAGAATCATCAATCAATGGAATGTCATAGACCTGTACATTGGGTGACAAAATATCTTCACTGAGTACGATAAAATGAAGCATGTCATCTTTTACTGTCAATTCATCTTGGTAAATAAGCGCTAACTCACTATGCTGTGAACTATCACCATCTTGCCAAGCCAATTCAAAATAATATTTGTCACTTTTAAATGCGCTGTTCGTTAATGCCTTACCATAGTTAACAGCACTGAATGTCACTTCAATTTCATCATCGTCACTGGTCGCTAGATCTTCATCGATAGTTAAATGAACACCAGGTGAATTGTGCGATGCGTTATAAAATTTAATATAACCTTGATTACTATTTTCACCCTCGTCTGATTGACAAGCGGTTAAGCCTGAAAAAACCAAAACCAGTAGCAAATATTGCGTGGCTGTATTGATATAATTATTGATAATTTTGCTCATATTGTTATCTGTATAACCTTGTGTAGTTAACTGTATTACTGGTGCCAATCCAAAATAGGGCTGACTTAACTTGTGAGCAATAGATAAGCAAGCTTCCAGATAGTTCGCATCTTTACAAAACCTTTGCATTTCTTAAACTTTCTTTAGAAAGACTGAATAAACGCAGCTATCGCTAGCTAATCTCACAGATTAATTAAGCTTAACTAGCGACATAGCTAAAATATTTTTATAATGCTTGCTTCGCATTTCCAAAGGATTTTACCTTGACTCAAACTGATGTACTTATCATAGGTGCAGGCGCTGCAGGATTAATGTGTGCAGCAACCGCTGGCTATCGTGGCCGACAGGTTACTGTTGTCGATATGGGTAAAAAGCCTGGTCGAAAAATTCTGATCAGTGGTGGTGGCCGTTGCAATTTCACCAATGAAAATGCCAAACCGGAAAACTATCTTTGCCAGAATCCGCATTTTATTAAATCGGCATTAAGCCGCTATAGCGCGCAAGACTTTATTGAATTAGTTGAACGTCACGGACTCGCTTATCATCATAAAACACTTGGTCAGTTATTTTGTGACGATTCTGCTCAAGATA
>JBNKXM010000339.1:0-3106 GCA_050300315.1 Thalassotalea sp.
GCTCTTCCGATCTCCTTGCTGACTGGAGATATATTTCATGTGGCAGTACAGCGTGTGCTCCGTAGACTAGATTGAAAGGTGTGTCTCTAGTTGCTCTGTTTATATTGGTATGAAGGATGATACCAATGCGCGTCATTTCGCTGGCTTGAACTTTAATGATAATAAGTTAATGAAAGCGGCAGATTATGTACATCAGCATGGTAAAAAGCTCCATGTCGCGATAAATACATTTGCACACCCTGATGGTGAATCAAGGTGGCGTAAGGCAGTAGATAACGCAGTTGCAATCGGATGCGACGCGCTGATCATTGCGGATTTAGGTGTGTTGGATTATGCGGCGAATAAGTATCCTAATGTTGAGAGACATGTCTCTGTACAAGCATCAACCACTAATTTAGAAGCTATTCGTTTTTTTAATGATAATTTTGCTGTGGCGAGAGTGGTTTTGCCTCGGGTATTGTCGGTGCAACAAGTTAGACAGCTCGCACAAAAGACTCCTGTGCCATTGGAAGTTTTTGCGTTTGGTAGCTTATGTATCATGTCGGAAGGTCGATGTTATTTCTCGTCATATATGACGGGAGAATCTCCAAATACTGCGGGGGCATGTTCTCCTGCACAATACGTTCGTTGGCAAGAGACAGAGCAAGGTTTAGAAAGCCGTTTAAACGGTGTGCTAATTGATCGCTATCAAGCCGATGAAAACGCTGGCTATCCAACACTATGTAAAGGGCGCTTTGAAGTGGCTGATAATGTCTATCATGCGCTTGAAGAGCCTACGAGCTTGAATACGCTAGAGCTGATCCCACAACTGAGTGAAATGGGCATAGTGTCCGTTAAAATTGAAGGGCGGCAGCGTAGCCCAGCCTATGTAGAGCAAGTGGCAAAAACGTGGCGTATGGCGCTCGATAGCTATCAGCAGTCACCATCATCTTATGCTGTACAAGCGCATTGGATGAATACCTTGGCCAACCTTTCAGAAGGAAGTCAAACCACACTTGGTGCATATCATCGTAAATGGCAATAACTCATGTTAATCAGCAGATAAAATAGAGACGTTAATATATGAAGTTTTCCCTCGGCCCCGGACTATTTTTTTGGCCAAAAGCTCAAGTTGAGCAATTTTATCAACAGGCAATGTCAAGTGATGCCGATATTATTTATCTAGGTGAAACCGTTTGCTCAAAGCGCAGAGAGCTTAGAGTCAATGAATGGTTATCTTTAGCGAAAGAACTCGCATCGTCAGGAAAGCAAGTGGTTATCTCGACCATGACGTTGCTGGAATCGTCTGCTGAGCTCCAAACCATGAAAAAGTATTGCGATAATGGTGAGTTTCTCATTGAAGCAAATGATTTGAGCGCAGTGCAATTGCTGCACGAAAGAAAACTGCCGTTTGTTGCGGGCCCTGCTATTAATTGCTACAACCTTTCGACCTTAAAGGTCTTGCTAAAACAAGGCATGAATCGTTGGGTAATGCCCGTAGAATTATCCGGTGATTGGTTAAAATCTTTGCTTGAGCAAGCTGAACAAGCCAAGCTACGTGATGATTTTGAGTGTGAAATATTTTCGTGGGGCTATTTACCGCTGGCTTATTCAGCCCGTTGTTTTACGGCCCGATCTGAAGATAGACCGAAGGATGACTGCCAATATTGCTGTATTAACTACCCTCAAGGGAGAAAAATGAATAGCCGAGAAGGGCAACAGGTATTTGTCTTAAATGGCATTCAAACCATGTCAGGTTATCAATATAATTTAATTAATGAAGTGAATAATATGAAAGCGCTGGGCGTCGATATAATTCGAGTGAGTGCCGACAGTGAGCTCGCCTTGAATAAGTTGACTGAATTTAAGCAGCAACTCAATCAAAGTAAGGTATATCCATTAGATAAGTCGAACGAATGCAATGGTTATTGGCATCAGATAGAAGGCATGTCAATTCACAGCGAATAGCTTAACAATACAAATTTAACACTTAGTCGCACAACAGCGCTTAAATTTTAAGCCACTTTGACAGAAACAAGGATCGTTTCTTTTCGGCGTAGCAAGTGCGACATCTGTTATTACATCACCGTCTAAATAACGCCATTGATTATCTTCTACGATAAAGCGGGATTTTTCTTCCATCAGATAAGGCGTTTTATTGTAAAAATAAAATGCCTTAAAGTGAACAATCGGTAAACTTTCATTGACTTGGTTATTCATTGCTTGCAGTGAGATGTTATCGCTAGTAACAATTGTTAAACGTAACCAAGTTGTTTGCGCTGCCCATGTTTGAATGTCATCAATCGACTGTGTTTTTCGTGATTGCTCAGCATAGGTTTGATACAGATATGCCGCATTTTTTGTTGCGTAGGCACTGTACCTTGAGCGCATGAGCTGTTCAGGTGTTAAAGCTATGGTTTGTTGATTAATGATTTTTTGGCAACATTGCTCAAAAGGTACAGGTTTTCCGCAGTAACAGCTCATGTTAATACAATTAGATAACGTCTATTTTAAGGTGGTGAGATTATACCGCCCTTAACGTTTTTACGTTAGTGTAATTGTTGATGATTAGTTAAGACAATAAACGCCGTATTACCAACTGCTGCACATTGATTGAGTTGTGCTAACTCATCGCTTTGTAGTGACGGGTTACACAAAATTACGGCTGAGCAATTGCCTTTACATAATGCTGAAGCGAGATTTTGTAGATTCATTTTCGCTTTATTGGTATTTACCTTCAGTATTTTACTGGTATCAATATGATGTATTTTACTTAATTGCTCTAACGATTGATCTTCTGGATTAATCATTAATATCCACTTTTTATTTATTTCGTGTTGTTGGCAAATGTTTGTATATTGTTCTAGCCAACTTTGTTCGTCGCTAACGTTTCTTACATCGATCCAATTATTGCTAATAGGGCTAGAAATATTGAGAGTGTGATACTCGTTAATTGTTAACATTTTTAAACTCCTAAACCAAAAATTAATATACTGTATAGATAAACAGTATATTAATTTATACAGGTATGCAAGTTAAAATTTAAACAATTTTATGCTGATTATGTTTATCATTTTAGGAGGAGTGATGAATGCTTATTAAACAGGGTTATGATAGCAGCCAAATA
>JBNKXM010000340.1:0-3094 GCA_050300315.1 Thalassotalea sp.
ATTCTCCCGCCTGCGTTTTTAAGTTGACGATGCCAGCAGTACCATGGCATACCGAAGAAATGATGCCATTGTGTTGCTCATAAATGGTCATGGCAATTTGCTGAATCTTCTTATTATCGGCAACACCATACATAGCGCTGCTCCCACCAATATAATGCACGGCCTTATAATCACTAGCCTTTATTTCCTCTGGCGTTTTAGTATTGGCAAGTGCATACATGAAATCAGCATTGTAAAGGTAGCTCTTATGAAGTTCATTTGAAGTATCAATGTAAGATAAAGGAATCGCGCCACCTTGCGGACTGACAAAATCAATAGTAAAGCCTGCCGATTTAAATTCATCAAAAGCATTTATTATTTCAGAGAAACTTGCCCCAACAGGTAGCGTTGATGTGCCATGAAAATGTGCATTAGATACGATAAATAAAATTCGTTTACCATTGCGATTAGATTGTTCACTAGCGGCTGTTTTACTGATAATTTTCCAATCATCCTCGATCTTTTTCAGTAAAAATAAATCGGTAAAACGACGTTGCTGCTTAGGTAAGAGAATCTCTACTTTTGCTGTAGCAATTAACCCCGAGACATCTATATTTAATATCTCCCCTATCCGGCCAGTAAATTTACCCGCTTCATTTTTTGTAAACCAACTAACGTATTCTTTGGCAGGCACCCGCCAAACTGCATTATCTTTTTTTTCCAACAACAAATTTGCGTCTGAATAAAAAGCAGACGATATCATATCAGGATAGTTATAAGACGTTCCCTCAATGTAATTAACCAGTACCTTCTTAATTGCCTCGTTTTCAGAATTTGCTAATGAAGGAAGAGCAAATAATATTAAACATATTTTAATTGCGCTAAGTAATGCACCATAAGCTGTAATTTTTTTAAATCTCATCGTTTATCCAAACCTCATATTTTAAAACGATGATAAAAGTATCTCTTAAGCCCTTAATTTACAGCCGAAATTTATAATTTCGCAGTACAAGTTTATAAATTAGGAGTATTTTGGGCTTTAAATTTTGCAGGCGTTAGTCCTGTTATTTTTTTAAAGGTACTATAAAACGTAGATTGGGAATTAAAGCCACACTGCGTAGAAATAGTCTCCATAGTCTGAGACGGACTAGACAGTATCATTGATTTTGCGTCATCAATACGAAACTCATTAATAAATACAGAGAATGATTTATTCAAATTGTCATTAAGCAATTGAGAAAAACGTGGGGTAGGTACGCCTAATCGTTTGGCGAGTTGCGGCATTGTAATCAATGAATTTTTATATAATTTTTCATTGTTCATCAGATGGTTTAGTCGGCTAATAATCTCATTTGCCTCATGTTCTGCAATTTTCTTATCAGCATATTTTATCTTTATGGCTTTATTGTTTACCTTGAATATAACAATCAAACAGCCGATCAGCATAATAAATGAAAAAGACAACGCCCCAACGATATAAGATGTATAAGACGCGGTAGCGTAGGCTGCCCATATCAACACATTACCGATAAAAACGGTAAACAACCATATATCGTCTTGTTGCACTTGCTTATTGTTAACACACCCTTGTACTTTAGGAAAAATAACTCTTATTGATAAGACAATATAAAACAACCAAACATAGTTAATTACTTTATAAAAAAGCTCACCCCATAACGTGGCATATTGTGTATAGGGATATACTATCCCAATTAATAAGATAAGAATTAGTAAGGCAGTTAAGTGGTATTGCCATCTAATTTTTTCTTTCTTTAGCCGCTCTAACTGACTTAAACAAAAAAAATAAAGTAATGGGCCAATTAAGAAACACGCGGATAAGCCAATTTGTAGAATGATTTTGGTAATATCAGGATTAAAATAAAACAACACAGACTTAAGTGTGCGAATACTGATCATGATCAGCATTGCCGCTAAAAATCGGCTAGCTAATGTTTTAGGTTGTTGCCTCCATAAATACAGCGCAAGAATAAATCCGTTTATCGAACCTAACGCACTTAACATTATGATAAGTTGACTACTAATCGACATTATAACTATCTGTTGCTAAATCCTAGATAATATTTTGACAGAGCATAAAAGATATTTCACGCCATTTTGCTCTTAAGATCATACAGCTAAATGCAGCAATATCGACTGTTGATCTTTCTTAGTCATTTTGCTGACAATTAACAGATAAGAATTGTCCATCATGCGCTCTATTTCTCCTTGTGGAATCGAGCCATCAAGCACCACAGAATTCCACGTCGCTTTATTCATATGGTAACCTGGCAGCACCGCTGGAAAAATATCACGTAGCATCACTGCTTCATCTGGATCACATTTTAAATTCATCCAATAATGAGATTTTGCCTGCTCATCAGCCTTAGCACTTTTCGCGCTACTACCATGGGCAATGGTAGCAAACATTTTATTTTTAACCCGAAACACTTTAACGTCATCTCCAAATGGATAATCTAACCTAGTTTCAGGTTTAGACAACAAATACTGCTCGGCCTGTTTTTCGTTCATTAGCAGCTCCTCACATATTGAACGTATCGCATAGATTATCGACAGACTAATGATCTACATCATCTAAACTAACTGTCTTTTTTGAGCCTTATTTCTATACTAAAAGTGTACTGCTGTATACGAGGAATGATCATGCATTATTTACGTTCAATTTCAATAAAATATCGGCTATTTGCAACAATTCTTATTCTAATAATTGGCTTAGTGACCATTAGCTCCATCAGTCTAGTTAATGAGTACAAATTACTCTATACCCAACAGCAAGAAAAAGTTAAACAAGTGGTTGAGGGAGCTGTCAGTATAGTCTCGCATTTTTACCAGCTCCAAGAAAGCGGCGAGTTATCAAAGCAAGAGGCACAAACCGCAGCATTAGCGGTGCTGACAAACTTTCGTTATGAAAACAATAATTATGTTTGGGTTAATGATTTTGAGCCGAAAATGATCATGCATCCGTTTAAACCCCAATTAAACGGAAAGTCATTAGCGGCTTCTAAAGATCCTGATGGCACGCCACTCTTTGTCAATATGGTCAATGTCGTAAAAGCGAAAAAGTCTGGTTTTGTCCCCTATAAATGGCCTAAACCTG
>JBNKXM010000341.1:0-3080 GCA_050300315.1 Thalassotalea sp.
GGATCGTTAGGATTTGCTAGCTCAGTATTAATCGCTTTTTCTAGCGCCTTTGCCGTACTAAAGTCGGAATTTCTAAGGTTAAAGGTAATATAATCGCCCGCGCTAAATGGTGATTCCACCGCTCTTTCAACAATTGCTCCATTGGCAATTCGTCCAACGGTTGGCGTATTAACTATCACTTTGGAACCATCTAAACCTTCTGCGCCTAAACCACTTACCACCATACTACCTTGAGCAACAGCATAAGCATTACCGTCGAGTCCCATTAATATCGTTTGTAACAATGTGCCACCTCGTAAACTTTGCGCGCTCCCCATTGAGGATACAGTAACGTCAATCGTCTGACCGGGTTTAGTAAAGGCTGGTAGCTCAGCATGTACGGCAACAGCCGCTACATTTTTAATTTTAGGTTTTAAATTTTTCGGCATAGTAATACCAAAATTACTGAGCATGGTTTTAAAACTTTGCTCAGTAAACGGACTTTGCTCACCTGTGCCCGGTAAACCAACCACTAAACCATAGCCAATCAATTGATTTGGTCGTACCCCTGCAACGTCAGTTAAATCCTTAACCCGTTGAGCGGTAGCGTGTTGGCAAATCAATACGAGACTGACTAGCGCTATTTTTTGAATGATTGCTTTCATCTTGCTCTCCACTTACTCAATCACCTTGTTATAAAGGCCACCAAGAACTACTGAAAAATTTAGAAAGCCAGCCTTGTTCTTGCACTTCGGCAAAAGAACCGGTTCCTGAATATTGAATACGCGCATTTGCCACTTTCGAAGAAAGAATGGTATTGCTTGAACTTATGTCTTGTGAGCGAATAATGCCGGTGAGTCGAATGTATTCATCACCCTTATTCAGCGTCATCCACTTTTCACCACGGATCATCAAGTTGCCGTTTGGCAATACTCTTAATACATGCACTGAGATATTACCGCTTAGACTATTGCCCTGATTCGACTTAGAGTCCCCTTTAAAATCGCTTTCTTGGTTTAAACCAAATTGTAACGCGTCACCTTTAAAGCTGATTGAATTTCCGCCTAAACCTGTTATTGGATCTAACTTAGCGCTGTTTGCTTTCTTCAACTCAGTTTTAGCGTTTTTCTGCGCTTGGGTACTCTCGCTTAAAATCACCGAAATAATGTCGCCAACACGATGCGCCTTTGAATCAGAATAAATATTATTGACATAATTAGGTTTGAATAATGATCCGGAAGGTACAATAGGCTCTTCTTCCATTTCTGGTAAGATCGGCGCAAAACTCGGATCATCAGGTAATGTTCTTGCTTGTTCGACGCTCGCGCATCCTGATAACGTCATCCATGCACAAAATACTACTATTGCCGTTTTCATATGACGCCCCTTAATCACTATAACTGTTGATTAATATAACTAAGCATTTGATCTACAGCAGAAATAACTTTTGAATTCATTTCATATACCCGCTGAGTTTCAATCAAATTCACTAATTCTTCGGTGGTGTTAACGTTTGACGTTTCTAACGCACCTTGCACTAACATGCCAAAACCTTCTAAACCAGGAACACCTTCTTGCGGCGCGCCACTGACAGCGGTTTCAGCATATAAATTCTGCCCTATTGGCTCTAATCCCGTTGGATTGACAAAATTTACGGTATTAATTTGACCGACAACGGCAGGCTCAGGCTGACCTTGCAGCGTTACAGACACTTCACCATCTTGAGAAACCGTAATACTTAACGCATCTTGTGGAATGGTAACTTGTGGTTGCATTAAATAACCTGCTCCTGGTGTTACCACATTACCTTCTTCATCCATGGTGAATTGACCATTTCGAGAATAAGATAACGAACCATCTGGCATTAAAATTTGAAAAAAGCCTTCACCTTGGATCATTAAATCAAGTGAATTATCTGTAGTGATCATATCGCCTTGAGAATGAATTTTTTGTGTTGCAACAACTTTAGTACCAGCACCTAACATTAAGCCAGAAGGCATTTCTGTATCTTGTGCCGAGCGTCCACCAGGTTGATTAATTGTTTGATATAACAAATCTTCAAAAACCGCCCGACTCTTTTTAAAGCCAACGGTACTGGCATTCGCTAAGTTATTGGAAATAACCGCAATGTCTTTGGTTTGCGCATCTAAGCCGGTTTTACTGATCCATAATGCTGCGTTCATAAGTCACCTCAATAATTCATTTAGAATGCACGCAATAGCGATGCACTGGCTGAATCGTTTTCTTCAGCGGTTTTCATAAGTTTCAATTGCATTTCAAATTGGCGCTGTAGTGATATCATCGCCGTCATTTCACCGACCGGATTAACATTACTCGACTCCAACGCGCCACTGTGCACCCTAACCGTTACATCCGTTTCTTCGACATCTTCCGCATCACCACGGAACAAGCCATCATTGCCGCGCACTAAGGTGCGAAGCTCAGGTGCAACAATTTTTATCCGTGCCACTTGCTCTTGAACCGTACTAGGTGCACCAGCAGGTTGAACCATAATGGTACCGTTAGCAGTTATTTCGATATTATTGACAGGCAATGGCAAGGTAATTGGTCCACCATCACCAAGTATCAATTCGCCGTGAGATGTTTGTAGATACCCTTCTTCAGTAACGGATAAATGTCCATCTCGGGTATAACCTTCACTGCCATCTTTCGCTTGTACGGCGATCATGCCATTACCTTCAATCGCGATGTCTAAACTGCGCCCCGTGGTGAGCATGCCGCCACTGTCAAAGTTTTGGCTAGATTTTTCCGTCATGGCAAAAACACGGCTTGGTAGGCCTTCACCAAACACTTGCATCGCACGAGCTTGTGCTAAATCAGCTTTAAAACCCGTAGTTTTAGCGTTAGCTAAGTTGTTGGCATTAATCGCTAACGCTTTCATACTTTGCTTGGCGCCACTCATGGCGATATAGAGCATCTTATCCATCATGAATCCAACTAAATTTATCTTAACCTAGTTAAATGCAAATAAAGTGCCAGAGATGAAAAGCTAAATGATAAAGAAAAATTTGTTGGTAGATGGCGAGATGTAGGTTGAAGCTTGCTTCAACAAAGTCTGTCGCACTTCGCTGCGCTCTGGG
>JBNKXM010000342.1:0-3068 GCA_050300315.1 Thalassotalea sp.
GATGGACGCTCTAACCCTTGCTCTCTAAATTGATCAACAACCGCATCTTTAACGGTTAATCCGCCAAATTGACTATTTCTAATTTCATCACTTTTACCAACGAAATCGATAGCAAAGGTTGTTGAGCAGTCAAATACGCTTGACCATTGAATGTTTGATGCTGATGCAAACAGCTCATCTTTATCTTTAGCCGGACCTTCACCAAGCTGTAATAAAACGCGTGTGGCAAAACGTGTCCATAAACAAATATGGTAGGCAGTCGCGATTGACGCAGAAAAATACACCCCTTCTGGCTTTTGCACAACGTGTTCAGCCCCTAAGGCAGAAACTTCCTCTGCGAGTAATATTTCGATACCAGGTGACGTCAACGCTAAAAATTGCTGCATAGATAAAATTCCAGAAAATAATTGAGCGCGATTATAAACAAAGACGACGGTCACTCATAGGGTTTTAGTGGTAAAACTCATTTAAATACGCGGATATCGGCTACTTTTACCTCTAATTGACCAACATATAAGCAACCTAATAAAAAAATGTAAAAAACTTAGTAAAACGCCTTGCAATCTCTATGAACTATCCTTAAGATACGCCTCGTTTTCACAGCAACGAAAACATTCGTTAATAATAGAATTAAAACATTATTGGCTTACCTCAACAGAGGTCATTCGGACGCGGGATGGAGCAGCCTGGTAGCTCGTCGGGCTCATAACCCGAAGGTCGTCGGTTCAAATCCGGCTCCCGCAACCAATTTTTAAGTATATCCCCTACTTCAATATATAAAATTCATAATAATCATCGCATTACATTGCATCGTCCCATCAAAAATCGGACAAAATCTTGTACACTTTTATCATTTGTTCAAATTCACACCAACATCAAGTACTTTTATCCCTGTCATGAACCAAGTAGTATGCTACTAGGTGGAATAATCCGACATTCCAAAAATAGGTGTTATGAATAGTAAAACAGACCTAGCAGATGATAACGCTCAACAACCGTTGATAAAAACAATCAGCAAATATGTCTATAAAGCAAACAACAAGCAGTTAGTTCAAGACAATGTGATTGCTGAGCTGCCACTACAAATCCGCTTAGTATGGCAAGATGAAAAGCTAATCCACAATAAGGTGTTCTCCATTACTATGCGTACACCGGGTATGGATGAGCAGTTGATCTTAGGGTTATTGTGGTGTGAAGGTCTTATTAAAAGTATTAATGATATTGAACGAATAGCAGCAGAGAAAGACTCAGACAATCAATGGGAAGTTAAACTAGCAACGCAATGCTCTCCAAGTTTAGCCAGTATTGAACGTTATCAACTCAGCTATAGTAGCTGTGGTTTATGTGGCACAACGTCGTTAAAATCACTTGAACTTAAAAATCCACCAAAGCTATCCGACAAACAATCTTGGCTAGATCCACATGCGATATATCGTTTACCTGAGTTTATGCAGAATCATCAGCAGTTATTTCAACAAACCGGCGGTGCTCATGCCGCAGCATTATTTGATCAAGACAATCAGCTGATCGCAATTGCCGAAGATATAGGTCGACATAACGCCATTGATAAACTGGTAGGATCATTACTGAAAGCGCGGACAAGCTCATTAAAAGAATCTACACTGGTGGTTAGCAGCAGGGTCAGTTTTGAAATAGTTCAAAAAGCGGTAATGGCAGGCATTCCAGTATTAATCGCGGTTGGTGCACCTACTGAACTGGCCATTTCTGCAGCAAAACGTTTTAACTTAACGTTAATTGGCTTTGCTTGCAGTCAATCATTTAATTTATATCACGGTCAATGGCGACTAAAAACTTTACCTGAGGAAGCACAATGTCAAAAAACTTAAGTCACTTGGCGAAAAGAAAAGGTATTGATAACACCCTATTTCAACAACTTGTCATTGGTGAAGATAGTCGCTCAAAAGCACAACGCAAGCAATTAGCCAAAGAGTTTCTCGTTGGTGAAGCGATAGTGCACGGCACAGCTAGTTTCTATGATTTTATTGATGGCGACAATGCTAATAAAAAAGCCTATGTCTGTAATGGTTCTTCATGTTTATGTGCTGGTAGTCAGCCTCAGGTCACAGCAGCGTTATTAACTGAATTTTCAGCTGATGAAATTGGTCATGTTACCTGTTTAGGGCGTTGTAGTGAAAACAGCGCCTTTCAAATCAATGGTGATAATTATTCAGGCAATGATATCAATGAATTGGCATCAATAATTGCAGATGGTGCTACTCATTCTCAAGAGCACTATCACGTAGCCTGCACACTTGATGAACCTATTCTTACCGCTGAAATTAATGATGTAGCTAGTTACTATCAGCTACTTAGTCGTTTACAACAACAAGAAACTGCTCAGCAAACACTTGATAAAATCACTCAGTCTGGGCTTAGAGGTCGAGGTGGTGCAGGTTTTCCAACAGGTTTTAAGTGGCAGTCGTGCCGCGATGTTGCCAGTGATGAAAAGTATATCGTCTGTAATGCCGATGAAGGCGATGCCGGTGCGTATAGCGACCGTTATTTATTAGAGCAAAGGCCACACTCGGTACTGTTTGGTATGTTAATGGCTGGCTACTTAGTTGGCGCAAAAACTGGTGTGTTATATATCCGCGACGAATATCCAGCGGCAATAAGCACGACAGAAAAAGCAATCAAAGAATTTGAACAATTAGCACTTGATATCGATTTTTCATTTAAAATTATTCGCGGTGCAGGTGCTTATATTTGCGGTGAAGAAACCGCATTATTGCGCTCTATTGAAGGTCAACGGCCATTAGTGTCAGTTAGACCCCCTTTTCCAACGCAAAGTGGTTTATTTGGCTGCCCTACCGTGCTAAACAATGTTGAAACCTTTGCCTCAATTCACTGGATTTTGTCAGGCAATGAAAAACGTTACCAAACATTAGGTAATGGTAAGTCAACGGGTAGTAAATTAATTTCATTAGATAGCAGTTTCAATAAACCTGGCATTTATGAAGTTGCAATGGGAACACCAATAAGTGATGTTATTCATTTAGCTGGTGGATATAGCAAACCTTTAAAAGCGCTGCATATTGGCGGCCCCT
>JBNKXM010000343.1:0-3044 GCA_050300315.1 Thalassotalea sp.
GCGGCGATTTCTGGGTAATAGATTTAATACGGAAGGTTTCCATATTGAGTAGTTGGTCGACCATGCGAAGCAATCGATAACCATTGCGCTGCACGATGTTTAGGCGACTAATCTCGTCTGTATTTTTATTCGTTTTTAAAACTTAAAAGCCAACTTTACTTGTCTGTTTATATTTTGGGCGTACTCGTCGCTTATAGCCTATATGACGGTTCACTACTTCCTATCATTCCTGAAAATCTCATCGGCTATTCTGTCATCACATTACTGCTATGTGGCACTATAGCGATTGTCAGCGGTTACTTTTATCTTGAAGAATTGTTGTTAAAAGATAAGCAAGCTATAGTGCGTAACACGGCTCGTGGTTTAATGCTTAGCTATTGGGGCATAAACGCAATATTGCTACTAACAACAGATCTACAACTCCCCTATAAACTCGCGTCAATTGGCTTTTTTATCTTTCCTTTATTTGGTGTGATTTATAGTGGAATTGCGTGGATGAAACACCAATTTCATGCCCGTTTTGTTTTTATTGGTTTAGCTAGTTTAGCCATTAGTTACTATATCCAAATGAACTATCTACTGGGCAGCACCGACAGTAAGCATCTATTATTTTTTGAAGCAGGACGAATCGGCAGTGTTATCTTTGTCGTGCTGTTAAGCTTAGCGATAATCGACTATGTGCGAAAACTAGAATACGCTCAAAAATACACCAAAAAAGAGATAAAAAAAGCCGAAAATCGTTTTAAACAGATTTTCGATCAAGCGTATCAAATGCTATTTCTAGTATCCGCTAATGGCACAATATTATCTGCGAATAATGAAGTAGGACGCTTTTTAGATATTAAAAAGAATACGCTAGTTGATAAAGCATTCATCGACGTATTCTCTAGCCTGCGAGGTGTTTTTGATAAAGATATCATTAAAAAAAATATTCAGTCGGCATTAAATGGCAAGCTAACCTCGCAAAATATCGTCGCCTATGCTACCGATGGTACGCTAAAAGATTTAGAAATGTCGTTTCAGCCGTTTATTAGTGAGGGAAATCACATTAATAACGTGATTATTCAAGTAAGTGATATTACTAAACAAGTACATGCATTTAATGCCATTCAAGACATGGTGATAGGTATTGCTGGATTATCAACAGAAAACTTTTTTAAGAATTTTTTAATTGAAATATCTCGTATCTACAATGCTAAATATGTAGCACTAAGCCAGCTCAACGATACGTTTCCACATACGGCAACAACAATTGCTATCACCGAAAATTACAAAACCATTGAAAATTTCACTTTTTCTATCGAAAACTCACCATGCCAGCGCATGTTAAGCGAACATCTGTGCAACTTTCCTAAAGATGTTCAAAAACTATTTCCTAATGATCAATGGCTTCGTGAGCACAACATTGAATCCTACCTTGGGGTCAATATTCGCGATACCGATAATCAAATTATTGGTTTCCTATCAGTGATGGACGAAGCGCCGTTACATGAGGATAACTATTTTATCGAAGTACTCGATGTGTTTGCGGCTCGTATTGCCAACGAATTACGGCATCAAGAATCACAAGACGCATTAAAAAAAGCGCTAGAAAAACTCAATTTTCATATCACTAATACGCCTTTAGGTGTTGTTGAATGGGACACTAATTTTAATATTACCAAGTGGAACAAAGCGGCGGAAAAAATCTTCGGTTTTTCGCTCGAGTACTTTAAAGAGCACGATCCAATTGACGCATTATTACCCAAAGATGAACATGAAAATATTCGCTATATCGCGAAAGAGCTACTGGCAAATAAAGGTGGCTATTATAGCTTAAATAAAAACCTGACAATGGATGGCCGAGAGATTATCTGTGAATGGCACAACACACCGATATTAAATAACGAACAACAAGTGATTGGCGTAGCCTCATTGATTAACGATGTGACAGCAGAACATGAGGCATTAAATGCACTTTATATAAAAGAACAAGAGCAACGAGAAATTTTTAATGCCTTACTCGATGCGGTATTTATCGTTAACCATCAAGCAAACATCATTTCAACCAATAATGCCGCCAGTAAACTATTCGGCTATTCAACGAAAGAGTTTATTGGTAAGAATGTGAAAATGTTAATGTCAGAAAAACAAGCTGAGCACCATGATAAATATTTTGAAAAATTCTTATCTCATGGCCAGTCAAAAGTCATCGGCGTTGACAGAGAAGTACAAGGTAAGAAAAAAAATGGCAAAGTTTTTCCTATCCATATATCAGTTACCAAATTACCAAACGATCAACAAGGACAGCCTCGTTTACTGGCGACCTGCCACGATTTAACCGAGTTAAAACAACAGCAAGAATCTTTGCGTCAATCACAAAAAATGGATGCGCTTGGCAATCTTACCGGAGGTATAGCGCACGATTTTAATAACTTACTTGGCATTATCAATGGCTACGCCGATTTACTTGCCTGTGGTATCGCAAGTGATAGTAAACTAAGCAAGTACGCACAACATATTCAAAAAGCGAGCAAACGCGGGGCAAAACTTACCAAAAAATTATTATCATTCTCTCGTAAAAACATCATAGACAAAGAACTCGTTGATATTAATAACTTATTAAATGATGAATTTGAGATGTTGCAAAAAACCATTACTCCTAGAATTAACCTTACCTACATCCTAGATGAGCATTTACCATTAACCAACTTAGATAAAGCAGGTTTAGAAGATAGCATTCTCAACTTAGTGATTAATGCAATGCATGCCATTCCCAAACATGGCGAAATAACGCTAAAAACCTCACTGATCACATTAGATCAGCAACACGCAAATTCACATCATGTTGCACCAGGAAAATATGTGAAATTAACCGTGCAAGATGACGGAATCGGCATGGATAAAGAAACTCAGCAAAAAGCCTTAGAACCATTTTTTACCACCAAAGGCCCGGCCCACAACGGCCTGGGGCTGGCAGCCTGCCTGCACGTCATCACCCAACACGAAGGCAACATCAGCGTGGAGAGCATGCCCGGCAAAGGCACTACGTTCACGATCAGCTT
>JBNKXM010000344.1:0-3037 GCA_050300315.1 Thalassotalea sp.
TGGCGTATCATTGTATTTGGTCGACAATGCCCCCATGGCATCAAACAATAGAGTCAAGCGCCAATCTTCTTCCTCACCACCACCTGCAAATACGATGTCCTGTTTACCCATCGCAATTTGTTCATACGCGTTACCAATACAATGTGCACTGGTTGCACATGCAGAGCTAATAGAATAGTTAACACCTTTAATTTTAAATGGTGTTGCTAAACACGCAGAACAAGTGCTCGACATAGTTTTAGGCACAGCGTATGGCCCAACACGTTTAACACCTTTTTCACGCAATGTATCTGCCGCTTTAACCACATTGTCTGAAGACGCACCACCAGAGCCAGCAACAATACCTGTGCGGAAATTTGATACTTGCTCTTCTGTTAATTTTGCATCTTCAATGGCTTCTTGCATAGCTACATAGGCGTAACCTGCTGCATCACCCATAAAACGAATGGCTTTACGATCAATATGATCTTTAGGATCAAGCGTTGGATTACCCCAAACTTGACTACGTAAGCCTTTTTCTTCAAAACTTTCTGACTTGGTAATTCCAGAACGCCCTGCTTTTAACGAAGCTAACACTTCTTCAGCGTTGTTACCGATACTTGATACAATACCTAATCCGGTGATCACTACACGTTTCATTTAACTAACCATCTAAAATTTAAAAATTCGGGCGTATCATACAGATTTTTACCCCTCATACTGGTCTGCTCAGTGTACACTTGTACACTCATTTATTCAAACCATGACATTAACACGCAAGTATAGGTAAAATAACCGCCGTGTATAGCGCTAATTTATTAAAAAGAACATAAAGTGACCTCTATCAATAAAATAACCTTTCAAGAAGACGGTTCACCGTATTCTGAGCAGTTTGACGATATATATTTTGATACCGAATCAGGTTATCAGCAAAGTGAACACGTCTTTGTTAAAGGGAATAATATTCCCGCGAGACTTGTTGAACATCAGGGTGAATTAACTATAGGTGAAACTGGCTTTGGTACAGGTTTAAATTTTTTATTGACCTTAAAACATTACCTCGCACTCGCTAATCAGCATCAGCTAGCAACTTTGCACTTTATCAGCACAGAGAAGTACCCCTTAACTAAAGCACAATTAAAGAAGTCACTTGAATGTTTTAGCGAATTACAGCAAGAAATCGACTTATTAGTTCATCATTACCCTGATTCTCCAGAAAATATCATCAGTTGTTCAATGCTAGATAACAAGGTCAAACTGACGATTTACTTAGATGATGCTACCCATGCATTTAGCCAAATACGCTTGCCTCGCAAAGCGAATGGTTTAATCGATGCGTGGTACTTAGATGGATTTTCTCCAGCTAAAAACCCGCAAATGTGGACAACTGCATTATTTGAACAAGTGGCAAGATTATCCAAACCACAAGCCACATTAAGTACTTTTACCGTCGCTGGCTTTATTCGCCGAGGCTTGCATGCAGTTGGTTTTCGTATCGACAAACAAGCGTATCAAGGGAAAAAGAAGGAAATTTTAACCGCTATTTATCAGCAAAATAAACAAAATGGAAAAGGCTACCAGTTAAGAGCTGACATCAACAAACCCCAGCACGTTAGCATCATAGGTGGCGGCATTGCCTCGGCCTGTGCCGCCTATGCTTTAACGAAAAAAGGTATTAAAGTCACCTTATATTGTAAAGATGAGCAACCTGCACAAGGTGCGTCAAGTAATGCCATTGGTGCGTTATTTCCATTACTCCATCAACAAGTCGATGACATCAGTCGATTTTATCAGCAAGCATTTTGGCATGCCGTTAATTGGTATAAATCACTAACGCAACAAGGCTATCATTACAGTCATAATTGGTGTGGTTTATTGGAAATTGCATACAAAAAAGCACTTCAAGAACGCCAAGCCGTTTTTGCTGATAACGCGCCTTGGCCTGAGACGCTTATCCATAGCGTTGATGCCCAACAAGCAAGTGAACTGGCCAAAATTAAGTTACCTTATGGTGGCTTATTTATGCCAAGTGCTGGCTGGATAGCGCCGGCAGAATTAGTGCAACAATTACTTCAAGCGGCAAAAGACAGTACGTTATTGAAAGTAAAAACCTCTGTGGAAATTCACAACATGGTTCAACTTGACGATGAACGCTGGTTGTTAAAATCAAATAAAGGCGATATCAAAGCATCTGTCGTGGTATTTTGTGGTGGTGCAGAGGCCATTGGCATGCCATATATCAATCAGCTGCCATTAACCTCGGTACGAGGACAAGTCACTTCACTCGCCACCAATAAAGCAATGGAAAAACTCAATACCGTTATCTGTCACAAAGGATACTTAACGCCAGAAAATAACGGCATACACTGTATAGGGGCAACGTTTGAGAAAAACAGTCAAAACATAGAGGCGTGCGAGGCAGACGATCAATACAATTTACATATGTTAGAGAAATGTCTGCCGCAATTAAACGTCTGGCAAACAACCGACATTGTTTCCAGTAAAGCACGATTGCGCTGCATGACACCCGATCATCTGCCTATGGTCGGCTCCATGCCAAATATTGAACAACATATTGAAAGTTATGGACATTTAGCAAAAGATAAAAACTGGCGCTGCTTTGCACCAACACCAAATGTTAACAATTTATATCTGCTCACAGGCCTAGGTGCACGAGGATTATGCACAGCGCCACTGTTAGCCGATATTTTAGCCGCCGATTTATCTGGTACACCCTATCCAGTTGATAGTGAGATGTTATTTAACTTAGCGCCTAATCGCTTTATTATTCGTGACTTAATCAAACGAAAAATTTGACTATCGCAAATAAAAATTTAAAACAATCAATTGCTTACTTAATGGTTAAAGTAAGCGCTAATTGTTTGCCAATACTTTTTAACGATCATCCGATCTTCTGGTGACAATTCGGTGCGTGCAGCTTCAAGTTTGTTACTGACATCATCAGCCAATTCATTGGTTAATAATTGGCTGTCATCACCAAATTCACTTGCCGATAAGATAATAAAGCCACGTAAATAACTACTGGCAAACAAGTCAT
>JBNKXM010000345.1:0-3023 GCA_050300315.1 Thalassotalea sp.
GTACGGAGGGTAATCAGCGTCATAGCCGAATATCAAAGTGTCAAATCAAAACTCATAAACTGGTCGTCAAGGTGGTTTGTGATATGCTCACAAAGAAATAGATTTTTATTAAAAAACCAAGTTCTTTGTAAACTCTTCATCAGCAAATGAAGTGGCTGGCATTATACGAAATATCTTTGCTTAAGCAATAGTTTTTCGTCTGGTTTAGCTTGTTTGCCCAATATTTACTCAATTCGTTTCTACTTGAAACGCTTTAATAAATAAGTCGACCGCTTTTTCTACGTGTTGCTTGATTTCATCTCGTGAAATATTGGTATGTGCCAGTAAGATAGCTTGTGTATGTAGTCGTCCTTTGCACATTTCAATTAACATTTGCGCGGCATAATGTTTATCATCGATATTTAACTGCCCCTGCTCTGTTAGATATTCCAGATAATCAGCCAGCGGCGTAACCCCTTTTAGAGGACCTCGTTGATAAATCAGCTGTCCAAGTTCAGGAATTTTAACGACCTGTTGAATAACGATCCTAAACAAGGAGACAATGGCTTCTGACAATAAGCCTTCAACAAAACGCTCACACACCTCTTTTAACGCAGCATCAACAGGTTTTTGATAATCTAACGACGAGAGAACATCGAGTTGCGTAGTGATATGTGATTTTATCACCGCCATTAATAAACCTTCTTTGTTACCAAATTCGCTGTAAATAGAGCGTCGAGAACCACCAGACTCATTAATTATCATTTCCAATGATGTATTGTCATAACCGTGTATTAAAAACAGTTTTTGCGCCGCAGCGAGTATTTTTTCACCACGTTGAGTTAACGGCGTATCACTATGTTGTTCACTAGTTATCATTGGCAATCTACAAGAAAAATAATTGAATTGACTTTGGTACTGCATAGTACCATACTATTCGGTACTATGCAGTACCAATTGTATTGTTTCTAATATTAACCTTTACTTGTAATTAACTTTTATCATCGGAATGATTATGCGCACCTTACTCGTTTTACTATTAACGCTTACATCGATCGGCTGTACTGAGCAAACCGTCGACACTAAAAAAGCGATTCGCCCGATTGCATGGACAACAGTAAATGAAACAGATCTTACTCAGCTTCGCACGCTATCAGGCATTGTTGCACCAGTTGAGGCGACAAGTTTAAGCTTTGAAGTGTATGGCAAAGTGGCGAAAGTTAATGTCAAACTGGGAGATGTCGTCCAGCAAGGTCAAGTGCTTGCTACGTTAAATCAACGTAACTTTCAGCTCAGTCTACAATCAGCACAAGCCCAGTTAGATAAAGCAAAAACCGCGATGAGTGAAGCTCAAAATACTTTTCAGCGTTTTAACACGCTCATCAAGCAAGGCTTAGTTTCCCAATCAGAATTTGATAATGCTAAGGCTAATTTTGAATCAAGTGGCAGTGCGGTTGACGTAGCACAAGCACAAGTAGATATTGCCAAAAAGAACTTACAAGACAGTACCTTACTAGCTCCTTACAATGGCAAAATCACTAAGCGATTAATCGAACCGTCACAGCAGATAGCCGCTGGACAAGCCGCTTTTGAAATTGATGGCGATCACGGTTTAGAAGTGGATGTATTAGTACCTGAAACCTTGATCCAAGAAATCACCTTGAATGACACACTATTAGTGCGTTTTCCTGTATTAGATGGCGTTGAAATTTCTGGTCGCATCAATGAAATAGGCGCAAGGGCAGAGTCAGCAAACGCCTTTCCGATCACCGTTGTTTTATCAGGAAGCCACGACAACCTGCGCGCTGGCATGACAGCAGAAGTTGATTTCACCTTCTCGGGTGTCGGTCTTACTGGTTATCAGGGAAAGATTATTGCTGTACCTATTACAGCGCTTAGAGCAGGTTTAGATCACGAAGTGTATGTTTTTGTCTTCGATGAAGCCGCCCAAGTGGTGCATAAACGACTCGTGCAAACCGAAAATATTCTGGAAAATAAAGTATTTGTTTCTAGCGGTCTAAAACAAGGTGAGATCATTGCAACCGCCGGTGTGGCATTTTTAAGAGATGGTCAACAGGTGACCTTACTAGATAAATCAACTGAACGATTCAATTAAGGAAATAGCAATGAACTTAACTGAAATTGCGTTCAAATATCGCAAAACTGTTTTTCTTGTCGTCACCCTGTTACTGCTCAATGGTGTCTTTGCCTACTTTACCTTGCCTGCGCAAGAAGATCCTACCATTACTATTCGAGAAGCCATTGTCAGCACTGCGTTTCCTGGCATGGCTGCCGAACGCGTTGAACAGCTTATTACCCGAAAGTTAGAAGAAGAAATTCGTAAAATACCCGAAGTTAAAGAGATGAAGTCAACCTCTTCAACAGGGCTTTCTATTGTCCATGTCAAAATATATGACAAGTATTTTAATCTCGATAATATTTGGCAAGACTTACGTAATAAAGTATTTGTTGCTCACAGTAAAATGCCGGAAGGTGCTAGTCAGCCATATGTTAACGATGAATTTGGTGACGTTTCCGTAGTGACGTTAGCGTTAACCGCCGACGGATTTAGCATGGGACAAATGTATGATATTGCCCAGCATATCCGTGACACCTTGTATGCCGTTGAAGGTACGAAAAAAATAGAAATATTAGGCAAAGAAGAAGAACGCGTTTTTATTGAAGTCTCTAATTCTAAATTAGCCCAATTAGGTATTTCACCTAAGGTATTAATCAATGAATTAAAAAGCCAAAACATTATTCGCTCTGGTGGGCAAATTGATACAGGCGCCAAAAGCTTTGTTGTTGAACCATCAGGTAATTACCTCAAGTTAAGTGATATTGAAAACACCCAAATCAATATTCCACAAAGTGAAAATTTCTTTGCCCTAAAAGACATTGCGACGGTGCGCAGAGCGTATATCGATCCACCAAGCAAACTGGCTTATTTCAACGGCAAGCCTGCCATTTTCTTCGCTATCTCGATGTTACCTGGTTATAACATTTTAAAATATGCGCCGAAAATGCTGCAAAAAGTCGAACAA
>JBNKXM010000346.1:0-3021 GCA_050300315.1 Thalassotalea sp.
CTACTAGTCATGCCCTTTTAAAGATGAACATAATATGTCCCCTCATCAAGTTGGTGGGCTAGATCCAAACTGAGGCCAAAAAATTAAATTCGATCTTTTATTTTTGCTTTGGCTTGCTCTGCTTTGTTAGTTAATCGTTCAAATGTTGAGGTTTGATTATGCTTTATTAACTCTAGCTGTTCTTTGAGCTTTATTGTTTCTTCTTTGGCAGAACTATTAGTTCGTATTTCTAATTCAAGTTGTGATTCGAGTTCTTTAATACGCGCAATTGCTTGGCCGGATTTATCGGTTAATCGTTCAATCGTCGCAACTGAATTAGTTTTGATGTGTTCAAGTCGAGTTGCTAATTTATGGTTCTCACTACGTAAAGCAGCGAGCATTCGCTCTGCATTTTCAAGTGCATTTAAATCATAGTCTACCGTTAAGCCAGTTTCTTGTTGAGATAATTGCTGCTTAAGCGTGGTAACTTTAGCATTTGCTTCTTCAAGCGACGCCAGTAATTTAGTCTGAGTTTCTTTATCGTTAGTGATGTCATTACTCACATTAACTAAGCGCATTTGTAAGTTGGCAGATTTGGCTTGTTCATCTGCAAGTTGTTGTGTCAGAACTTTATTTTCCTGCTGTATTTTGTTCAGTTGTTCGTTGGTCTCATCGCCTTGTTGCATATTCTGAGAGGAGGCGTTTGCTAATTCGTTTTGATGACGGGTATTTAATTCACTAATTTCTTGTTGGTGCGCATCGCGTAACGTGCTGAGGTTTTCTTGGTATTGTTTTTTTTCTGCTGCAATATGTTGCTCTTGTTTTGCATTTGTTTCAGCTAGTTGTTGTTCAAGTTGATTAATCGTTGTTTGCAGCTCGCGTATTTGTTGCTGGCTTGCTAGATATTGATCAGCTTTCGCCTCGAGTAATGTATTTGCTTCGATTAATTGCGTAACTTGATCGCTTAAGTTATCGAGTTGTTCCTCATTTTCATTGATAATACTTTCAATGGCTATTCGGTGTGCTTGTTGTTGCGCGAGTAATGATTGCTGATGGTGTTGCTTTAACGCATTAATTCCATCCTTGTAGCCGCTAGTTAGCTGTTGAAATTTCTCTTGAAATTCTTGTGATTGTTGTTTCAGTAGTTGATGAGTTTCGTCTGCAAACTTAGATTGACTGTCAAGGTTTGCCTGCAATTCTTGGCTTTTAGCGATAATAAATTGTTCGGTGTCTTGTTGTTTAGCGAGCAAGGTCTGTTGTTCTTCAGCTTGGCTAGCTTGCTGTTTGGTTATTTCTGCTTGCATTACTTGGCTAATGCTAGGCGGAATTTCGGGTTTGTTGTCTGAGTCGTTGTCTGAATTTTGTGAAGACGTTGTCAACGATTGATTCAAATTAAGTTGACGCCACTGGTCAAAATAGGCAATAACATCAATAGAATCGTTGGGAAACTTTTCTAGCACACATTCTAAGGTTACAGAGTTACCTGTTTGGAGGGTTTGCTGACAAAATAATTCAATATCCTCATAGGTGAGTGATTTAACTGGTTGTGCCATAGGGTTACCTCCAAAATACAGCCAAAAACCCAGATGGTCTTTGTATCATAAAATAACGCCTAGTGGTAATTATAACGCGTATTGAGGATAATTTTTATCATCAAAGAAGCTTTATTTTCGTCTGTGTTTTTTTGGCAAATATTGTAATGACTTAGCGAAACAGAACGTTTGCTTTATCGAGTCAAAGATTTAATGTCAGATCACAGTGACTGTCTCAATTGCTCATCGCTGCCTGTCAACGACACACAAATCAATTCAAAATAGTACAATTAAACATGAGTTATTTATGAGCAACATCAGCTGAGCAACTCAAAATGGCTAGTGCTAGTTAGACGCTAGTAAATGACTAAACCATTGAACTGCGAGTTTTTCATGCTGCTCAATAAAGTCGTTTTTGAGTGCCATATAAGTTTGAGTATTATGATGACATTTTAATGCGGCATCTTTTTTAATTTCGCCATATTGTGACGCAATATTAGGGTATGCGATTAGGTATTCTTTAAATGCTCTGTGGCGTAGTAAATGCTCATTACCACTTTGAAAAGCGTGAACGTGGTGACTACGTTGAACGCCTCCTTTTTGAAAATAGCGTCTACCCGAAATGCCATTTTCACCTTTAACAACATAACCCTGTAATGCTAGATCGTTATTTGCCGTATCTAGCTCATCAAGGTTGGTTACTTCAATTAAAATATCAATCACAGGTTTTGCTGCTAAACCAAATACCGATGTACTGCCGATATGTTCTATTGTTACTGCATTACTGCCTAGTATTTTAGTCAGTAGCTGTTTTTCAAGTTCAAAGCGTTTTGTCCAGTTTGGATCGTAGTCGACAACTTCAATGGTGCGAGTGGTCAAATTGGTTTTCATCGGCAATTATACTTATGTAATCAATAGTTAAGTGATTAAAAATAAAGCAAGCTAATGCTTTAGTTGCTAGAGATCAGGTCGAACTGACTAAGCTGAGGGATTTTGACAGCTATTTGATTTTCAAGCGTATCGAGGGCTTTAAGCTTGCTACAGAACATTTCAGCTTTTGCTTCGAGTGAATTAACTTTATCGCTCATTTCTAACTCGAGTTCGTCACCCAATGCCGTCATTCGTTCATCAAATGATCGTGTTTTATGCTCGCTACTGCTTTCTTCATTATTGGTAATTGCTTCACCAACCGCCATCAGTATGGTACCAATTGATTCGGTAATGATAGATTCGATTTCTTTTTCAAATTGTCCGGCAAATATCTCATCAAAATCGTCAAAGTCTTGTGGGGCAATATAGAAATTTTGATCGCTTTGGTTAAAGCGTTTCCTTAATTGCCATTGTAATTGCTCGAATTGCTTTTGAAGTTTTTGATGAGAGGAACAAGTTGCTCCATAGGAATTTCTTCAAATTCAAAGTGAATTTTGAATGAAAATTCCAAGAAGCTTCTAGGTTTGAAATTCAATACAATTTGCTAGAATTTTTCTTCTTGAAATCTTCAAATTGGGAT
>JBNKXM010000347.1:0-3021 GCA_050300315.1 Thalassotalea sp.
AAGAGCATTTAGTAACAATGAATTTGCTTCGGGGGAATTTCAGTTGCAAACAACAGATGCTCAGCCGACGATTTGGGTGCAAGCCATCATAAGCTCGACTGTCACCGATGATTATCATGAGTATTACCAAATTACTTTGCATGATATATCGCTGCGTCGTCAGCAAGTTGAACAATTGAATGTTAAAGCTCATACCGATGATTTAACACAGCTGTTGAATCGACGTGGTGCCGAAAAAGAAATTCAACGACTGATCGATATTAGTGTGCCGTTTGCTTTGTTGTTATTGGATTTAAATAAGTTCAAACCAATCAATGATGTCTATGGACACGATGCAGGTGACGAAGTGCTAAATCATGTTGCCTTACAGATGACCAATGCGATGAGAAATAGAGATATATTAGCGCGATGGGGCGGTGATGAATTTGTTATCGTGCTACCTCGTTTATCGCGAGAAGAAGTAGTTCATGCATGTAATAAGCTACAAGAAGCGATTGAAAAGCCTTATTTTTTAGTGAATGAGCAGCAAAGTGTCTCGGTCAGTGCATGTGTCGGTGTAACGTTTTTTCCTGATGAATACCAAACGCTTGAACAACTGATCCATGCCGCTGATGAAGCCATGTATAGCATGAAAAAACCCCAGCGTTCAGATCAGCAGATTGTTTTTCATGATTCACTCGATAATGAGTAGTTGGCTATGCTGTTAAAGTTAATTAACCAACAAAATCAGTTTATTACCCGAGTTAGATTATCTATTGTTGTTATAATCATCGGTTTGATTATTTTGTTGGTTAGCGATGTTTATATAGCTGGGGTCAGTAGGACCGAGGTCGGTATTATAATCAGTATTATCGGCTTATTATGGTTAAATAGTTGGTTGAGTGAAGACACAGTACAAGTGGTTAATGGTATTGTCTTATGGGGCTCAGCTACTTTAGTTTTTTACATGTCATGGGTTAACGATGGAATTTTTGATGCCGCGTTATATGCATACCCTTGCATTATTATGGTTGCCTTTATTTCTGGGAGCCGAATCTTGTCAGTACCGCTGATTTTAGCGATCACTGTGCAATTGATGTTGATTACTTATGCCCACCAACGTCAATTATTGATGCCAGTAAAAGTTTATGAATATACTTATTTGGTGCGACTGATTGATTTATTAGTTATTTTCGCGTTCTCTGGCTTAATTAGTTTCGTCTATATCAATGGTTTTAAAATATCTTTGACTCAGATGAAAATTGACAATCGCAAATATCAGCGGCAGCTAAAAAGAAGCGATAAGTTATTAAAGGTCGATCATTTAACAAAACTTCCTAATGAACGAATTTTTCAAAAAGAAGTGACGCAGTTTTTAACTGAGCTTACGGCACAAGATGCCAAACTGTCGTTAATGATCTTAGATATTTCGAATATCCGTCAAATAGTGAACAGTTTAGGTTATGAAATTGGCGAGCAGTTATTATTAGCAATCGCTCAACGACTTAATTCTATTTTGTCACCACAAGAATATCTTTATCGCATGCATGGCTATGAATTCGCGTTAGTCAAAATTGCTGAGCGGTCAGAAGAGATTGATGTTTTCAAGGAGCGGATATTACAAGCGATGAATTCCGAGTTTGTGATCAATGAACATCAAGTTTCAACGTTTTGTCATATCGGTATCGCTGTGGCGCCATTTGATGGTAAATCAATTGCAAGCTTATTGAAATCAGCTCACCTCGCGTTACAACATGGCAAAAAACAGCACGCAAACAACGCGTGTTACTTTGAAATGCAGATGAAAGAAAAACAAGAATCACGCTATTTCTATCTAGTAGCATTAAAAAATTCGATTATTAACAATGAATTGGCTTTATATTATCAACCAAAAATAGACTTACAGAGTCGTGAAATTGTCGGGGTTGAAGCCTTACTACGTTGGATCCATCCCGAGAAAGGTTTTCTACCACCGAACGATTTTATTCCTATCGCTGAAGAGTCTGGTTTTATTACCGAAATATCAAAATGGGTGATCAGTCAGGCATGTATTGATTGTAAGCGATGGAAAGCAGCAGGCTTTGCAAATATCGGTGTTGCCGTCAACTTATCCGCAATTGATTTTAGACGAGGAAATTTACCTAAAATTGTCAATAAAGCATTAACAATATCTCAATTGCCTCCACATGCATTAGAGCTAGAAATTACCGAATCAACAATATTTGACGATGTAAATCAAATTCAAAATCAAATTCAACAATTGCAAAGCAAAGGGGTTTCGTTTGCTATCGATGATTTTGGCACTGGCTATTCTAACCTAGGTTATTTGAGCCAATTTAACGTATCAACGCTGAAAATCGATCAGTCTTTTGTGAGAAACATCATCAGAAATAATCATGATCAGCATATTGTTAAAGCGATAATCGATATGAGTAAGAGTTTAGGCATTAGAAATGTTGCTGAAGGTATCGAAGATGAAGATATTGCCAATTGGTTAAAGCAGCAAGGTTGTCAGGTAGGACAAGGTTATTACTGGTCTAAACCTTGTCCTTATGATGAATTGATTGCGTTTTTTAAACAATACCGAGGATAAACACTCAACAAGTATAGCGTTTGCTGAACCTCGGAGTTTATCTTTGTTGAGCTAGCGCAATCAAGGTTGATAACTGACATTGTCATCGGGCGTTGCAACTCTGTATCATGGCTTTATCTGTTGATAACTTTTGATGATAAATTGAGAGTTAAAACCTAAGCTTTGGTATAAAGGCAAACCCGCACTTGAAGCCTGTAATACCGCACGTTTAGCTTGCCAGTTTTGACAGCGCATAAGCAGTGCAGCCATTAAATGGCGAGCGATCCCTTGACCTTGAAAACATGGTTTTACTCCAACTTGATGAATACCTATGGTGTCTCCCGTTTTGTAAGCGTATTGCAAGTTAGTCTTTTGTTTATATCTAAAATCTAATGATCTATTTTTACCTTAAGATATATTATAAAAGGTTGTAAATGCTTTAGTAACATAACTGTGATCTTGTACTCCGC
>JBNKXM010000348.1:0-3012 GCA_050300315.1 Thalassotalea sp.
GCGGTTGGTACGACAGAGTCTGTGTTTAATTATATTAACCGAGAAGAATTAGCGATTCAGCGCGGTGTTGTTGGACGTTTTTTATTGATCTTGTCGGCATTACATCGCGTGCATCATGATGAGTTTAAAGCTGTGCTTGATATTAGAGGTCGTGATCGTTTGTATTTTGCCTGTTCTGAGCACGAACTTGCCGAGACAGGGAGCAGTACTAAGCCACGACAAATTCCAGATAGTGAATATTGGGTAATGACCAACTCAAACACCACACGTAAGAAAATGATGATCACTGAAGTTGCCAAAGCATTAGGTTATCAACAAGCGGAAATAGAGAAAATTCGCGATTTATTATAACGATAGGGGAAGGAATTACTATGTCAGTGCATCCAATGGCGGGGCAGCAATCAAGAGCCGAAGATAGAGAAAATATCGCGCAACTTGTCAGCCTTTATTATCTCAAGCAACCTGATGTCAGTATTCAAGCACAGCGAGTTAGCTTTGGTACGTCGGGGCATCGTGGTAATGCCAGAAAAACCAGTTTCAATGAATATCATATCATTGCCATTTGCCAAGCCGTTGCTGAATATCGTATTGAGCAAGGATACCAAGGACCGTTGTTTTTAGGGAAAGACACTCATGCCTTGTCGGAACCTGCATTTGCTAGTGCATTATCGGTATTGATTGCAAATAAAGTTCCTGTTGTCATCCAAGCTGACGAAGGATTTACCCCAACTCCCGTTATCTCGCGTTTGATCATTGCTCATAACAAAACTAATCAGTCACAGGCTGATGGACTGATCATTACGCCATCACATAATCCTCCATCGGATGGTGGGATAAAATATAATCCTCCACATGGTGGTCCTGCTGAAGCGGAAGTGACGCAGAAAATAGAGAAACGTGCCAATGATATTATTGCGAATGGCATGTTAGCGGCAAAACAAGCGACTTATTTACAAGCATTGGCTTCGCCGCTATTAACGAAACAAGACTTCATTGGTTTTTATGTTGATGAGCTTGCAAAAGTGATTGATATGCAAGCAATCGCTGAGGCGGGAGTGAGTATAGGTGTTGATCCATTAGGCGGCTCAGGAATTCATTATTGGCCTGAAATCGCTAAAAAATATCGCTTAAATCTAACTGTCGTCAATCCTGAGGTCGATGCCAGTTTTGCATTTATGCCATTAGATAAAGACGGTAAAATTCGTATGGATTGCTCGTCACCTTATGCCATGTCAGGGTTGATCGCGTTAAAAGATCAATTTGATATTGCCGTAGGCAATGACCCTGATTTTGATCGCCATGGCATAGTGACAAAATCCGGTGGTTTGATGAATCCTAACCATTATTTAGCCGTGGCTATTCATTATTTGATGACCCATAGAAACTGGCCTACCAGCAGTAAAATTGGTAAAACATTGGTTTCAAGTTCGTTAATTGATCGCGTGGCAAAATTAATTGATCGTCCGTTATCAGAAGTTCCTGTTGGCTTTAAATGGTTTGTTGATGGTTTACACGATGCAAGTTATGCGTTTGGTGGAGAAGAAAGCGCAGGTGCTTCATTTATTGCAAAAGATGGTAGTTGTTGGACCACAGATAAAGACGGCTTTATCATGGCGCTATTAGCGGCAGAAATTCTTGCCGTGACCAAGAAAGATCCTTATCAATATTATTTAGAACTCGTTGCGCAACTAGGACAGCCATTCTATGGTCGAGTTGAGGCGCTCGCCACGTTTGAGCAGAAAAAAGTATTAACTTCACTGACTCGTGACGATATTACTCAAGATGAACTAGCCGGAGAGCCTATTTTACAGGTGCTTTCTCATGCACCAGGTAATAATGCGGCAATTGGCGGCGTTAAAGTGACTACTGAAAATGGTTGGTTTGCCGCACGTCCGTCGGGAACCGAAGATATCTATAAAATTTACGCCGAGAGCTTTATTAGCGAGCAGCATTTACAACAGTTAATCGCTGATGCGCAAATGTTAGTTGATCAAGCGTTTAAAAGTGCAGGACTGTAACAATATTGTCATAAAAACGTCGCATTTGCTTCATTTTAGTGCAAAAACGTGTATATTAATTCGCCAATATTTCTATACGCTGTTTTGCACTAAATTCTAATTACATGGCACATAAACAATACATTCACCGACCGACGGTGCTCAAAGAATTAACAATAATCATTATTGTTAATTTGTTCTTGCTTATTTTTTTCACACAAGTGGACGTTTTAGAGTGGCTGTATTTATTTTCGCGTGATCATGAATGGCTAGAACTTGATGAGCTATTTCCGCTTGGGGCAACACTAGCGCTAAGTTTTCTTATTTTCTCTTACCGCAGAATTAAAGAACTCGGTTTACTTGCTAACACTTTAGAGCAAATGTCACTTATCGATCCGTTAACCGGATTACCAAATCGCAGATCAGGACAAATTAGTTTAATTTCATGGTGTGAATTGGCGCAGCGCAAAGGGCAGACGTTTGCGGTTTATCAAATTGATTTAGATGCCTTTAAACAAGTTAATGACAGTTATGGTCAGATGGTTGGTGATGATGTGTTAAGGTTGATTGCGCGTTTATTTAATGAATTCTTACCTGAATCTGCATTATTGTGCCGTTGGTTTGATGATAACTTTTTAGTCATTGTTAGATTGGATGTGATTGAAAACCCTCATCAATATGCGTATCAATTACAGTCTGTTATCCAAGGTAAAGTATTAGCAAGCACATTAAACTTAACTGCCAGCGTTGGTTATAAAGTGTGGCAGCCGGGGCAAAAAGTTGAAGACATTTTACACGATACAGAAGATGCGTTAATGCGGGCAAAACATCTCGGACGTAACCAGGTCAAAGGTAACTAACACTGAATATTTGCTTAGTTAGCATGAAAACTTTCCTTAAAGATAAAATTTTTAGATAAAATATTAAGACAAATCAGTGTAAAGCCTACGAAAATATCCTCTGATCTCGTACAATAATGTCAAATATGGCAATTATTAAGAAATGATTTTGGAAA